>NZ_JBDODP010000002.1:0-196761 GCF_044582135.1 Guyparkeria halopsychrophila
GACACGCTGCCTTTTTAATGTCCGGCTCAATGGCCGGGCGGGACATCCCGCTCGCGCCGATCGGCGGTCGATCAGTGCTCGTGACCGTCCGGACCGTGGACGTGACCGTGCTCGATCTCCTCTTCGGAGGCCGGGCGCACGTCCTTGATCTCGACGTCGAAGTGCAGGGTCTCGCCGGCGAGTTCGTGGTTGCCGTCGAGGGTGATCTCGTCACCGTTGACTTCCTTGATGGTCACCACGGTGACGCCACCTTCGGTCTGAGCCTGGAAGCGCATGCCCGGCTCGATCTCGTCGACGCCCTGGAACATGGAACGCGGCACGGTCTGGATCATTTCCTCATTGCGCTCGCCATAGGCATCGGCCGGCTCGATCGAGACAGACAGGTTGTCACCGACCGCCTTGTCGTCCAGCGCCTTTTCCAGGCCCGGGATAATGTTCTGGTGGCCGTGCAGGTAGGCCATCGGGCCGGTCTGCTCGGAGCTGTCCATGACTTCTCCGGCATCATTCTTCAGGGTGTAGTCGATGGAAACGACGTGGTCGTTTTGAACTTGCATTGATTTGCCTCGCGTGGACGGCTGTGAATGTCGGGGGTGCTCCCGATTCCTACTGCGACGTCAGGATGGACGAGAGGTTCCCCGGACGCGCGGGTAAAGGCCCTAGCGCGTGCTCAGGTGATAAAAGTGGTTAGTGGCGGCGACGAAGCCCGACGGGCTGCCGCAGTCGAAACGCCGTCCCTTGAACCGGTACGCGATTACCTTGCCTTGTTCGGCCTGTTCGCGCAAGGCGTCGGTGATCTGTATCTCGCCGCCGGTGCCCGGGGGAGTGTCCCGCAGGATGTCGAAGATGTCCGGGGTGAGGATGTAGCGACCGATGATGGCGAGATTGCCCGGCGCGTCTTCGGCGCTGGGCTTTTCCACCATGTCCGTGACCCGCATGACGTCGTCATCGATGGGCGTGCCGCCGATGATGCCGTACTTGTGGATGTCGTGTTCGGGGACCTCCTCGACGGCGATCACCGAGCACTGGTGCCGCTCGTAGATGGTGGCCATCTGCGCCATGATGCCGACCGGCGAGCCGACACACAGGTCGTCGGCCAGCACCACGCCGAACGGTTCGTGACCGATCAGGCGCTCGCCGGTCAGGATCGCGTGCCCCAGGCCGAGCATTTCCAGTTGGCGGGTGTAGGAGAACGTGCAGTTGTCGATCAGTCGATCGATCGAGGCGAGCAGCGATTCCTTCTTGGTGCCGCGGATTTGGTGCTCGAGCTCGTAGTTGACGTCGAAGTGATCCTCCAGCGCCCGCTTGCCGCGCCCGGTCACCATGGCCATCTGGGTCATGCCGGCCTCAAAGGCCTCCTCGACGCCGTACTGGATCAGCGGGCGATCGAGAATCGGCAGCATCTCCTTGGGCATGACCTTGGTGGCCGGGAGGAACCGGGTGCCGTACCCGGCGGCGGGAAACAGACACTTGTCGATCATCGTCAGTCCTCTGGATTGTTGCGTGATTGTTCGGGAGATCGTCGGCTAGAGGCCGTGGTGCCTCGGGCTTTCAGATGCTGGCGGCGCTTGATGCTGTGCCACCAGGCGGCCAGGAAGGCCAGCGTCGAGGCCACGGCGACCCACAGGTGCCAGCCGCGATCGGTGGCAACTGCCCCGGCATCGGTGGCCGATATCAGAAGGTAGAACAGGGCGACCAGCGCCGCCCAGATCATGGTCTTGTAATGCCCGCGCCAGAGGCCGGGCAACACGACGATCGCCGGCAGCAGCATCAGGACGGTGGTCAGGCCCTGCGGCCGGATCTCGGCGCGACCGGCGAACCACAGACCGACATATCCCGCGACCACGCCGACCAGCCCGAGTAGCATCAGGCGCAGTGGCCAGATCGGCAAACCTTCGCTGGTGTGACCGGCAAACATCAGGTCAGTTGCCGGGCGATCGTGGCGACACGGACCCCTAGCGCCCGAGTGAGTTCGCGCTCATCGCGGCTGAGCCGGGGGTGGCCGTTGGCCGTGTGGCTCGCGCCGTAAGGGGTGCCGCCGGTCTGGGTGTGCGCCAATTCCGGTTGCTGGTAGGGGATGCCGGTGATCAGCATGCCGTGATGGATGAGCGGCACGATCATCGACAGCAGCGTGGTTTCTTGGCCGCCGTGCATCGAGCCGGTTGAGGTGAACACACCGGCCGGTCGACCGGCCAGCTCGCCACGGAACCAAAGCCCGCTGGTGTCCTCGAGGAAACGCTTGACCGCCGAGGCCATGCCGCCGAAGTAGGTCGGGCTGCCCAGGAGCAGCCCGCGGCATTCGCGCAGGTCTTCGATGCTCACCTCGGGGTCGCCGTCGGTCGGTTGGTGTCCGTCGGGGCAGGGGATGCGCCGCAGGCGGGCCTCGGCGCCCTCGACCTGTTCCACGCCCCGCGCGGCCTGGCGAGCGAGCGATTCGGTATTGCCGGTGCGGCTGTAGTAGAGAATCAGGATATCCACGCGGTTTCCAAAGGGGTGGTCGGGCCCAGACGTCAGTCGTTGTCGCTTCGGCAGTTTAGCAATAACCTCGGTCAGGAGGGGGCGGCAGCGGCTTGTCGGATGCCCCCAAGGTCGTCCCGGCCGCATGAGCGTCTGCCCAATCGTTTGATAGGTAACCGGCAGCCCACGCGGGCATATTGAAATGCGGTCGGATCGACTAGACTGATAGCCGACTATCTGTCTGGGTGCATGTGGGCCCGAGACTTGGTAACACGGAGAGGGCGCGGCAATGAATTCGAGTCATGTAATGCAAATGCGGACGATGGCAACCCGGGGGACTGCCCCGATGATTACCCCAATTTTCGCTTTGGGGGCAGCGCTGGTGCTCGCCCTGGGATTGGTGCTCTCCCCGGCCAGTTACGCACAGGAACTCGAGGGCTTCTGGGACGACCCGTTCAAGGACCTGCAGGCGGATGTCGAGGCCGCCCGTGATGAGGGCAAGGCCGGGGTGTTTGCGTTCTTCGAAATGGACGAGTGTCCGTTCTGTCATCGGATGAAGACCCAGGTGTTCACCGACCCCGAGGTGCAGGCGTACATCAAGGAGCACTTCGTCACGGTCAGCATCGACATCGAGGGTGACGTGATGATCACCGCGCCTGACGGCGAGCAGCTCAAGGAGAAGGATTTTGCCTTCAAGAAGTACCGCGTTCGCGCTACGCCGGTGATGATCTTCTTCGACACCGAGGGCGAGCCGGCGCTGCGCTACACCGGCCCGACACAGTCGCCCGAGGAATTCCGGCAATTGATGGCGTTCTTCGCCTCCGGTGCCTACAAGGAGCCGGGCATGAACTTCTTCAAGTACAAGAAGCAGCAGTGATCGTTGCGGCCGCCTGGGGCGGTGTGACGATCTGGCAGGGAGGCATCGAGCATGAGTAATCGGCAACTTTTCGGCACGAATCGGCCGGCTGGTCGGCCAGGCGACCGATCACGGCCGATCGCCGTGGCATCGGTGGTCGCGTGCTTGCTCGTCGGTTCGGCGCTCTCAGGGGCGATAGCGGCGGATACCTTGCCGCCACCGCCGCCTGTTGACGAGCAGGGGCTGGTCAGTCCCGAGCCGTTGCCGGACTCCTTCACGTTCGAGCAGATGCTGGCCCTGCCGCTGGACAACCAGTACGGCGTGGTTGGCGCCCGGGCACGTTACGAACGTCGGCGCGCCGAACAGCAGATGATCCGCTCGTCCAATCGACCGCAGGTGACGGTCGATGGACGACTGCGCTATATCGAACCGGGCGCTCTCGCGGTCGAGAACGATCAGCACGATGATCACCGGGCGGGGCTGTCCCTGCGGCAGAAGCTGTTCGACTTCGGCCGGCAGCAGGACCGCGAAGACGCCGCCGAGTCCCGCCTGGTCGGCGCACGGCTGTCCCTGATGGATGAGCAGAAACGCCAGCGGCTGGCACTGCTGCGGGCTTACTTCGATGTCCTGCTCGCCGATCAGCGCTACCAGGCACTCAACGAGCGCATGGCGATCCTGTTCATTCGCTACGACCGCGCCCGCGACCGGCGCGAGCTGGGTCAGACCTCCGACTACGACATCGCGGTGTTCGAGCGCGATTATCAGGCGGTGATGCTGCAGCGTGCCCGGGCGGATGCCGATCGACGCCTGACCCGCCGCCACCTGGCCGAGATCGCTGGCCGTCCCGGACAGTTGCCGCGCGAGCTCGAGGCCCCCGACCTGGATCCACTGTTCGAACGAGAGGTGCCGGCGGTGGGTGACCTGATCGAGACGGCAATTGACGAGGATCTCGCCCTCAACGCCCTGCGCCACCTGCACGACGGCAGCAAGTCCGACCTGGCCGCGGCGCGTTCGGGCAACCTGCCCAGCGTCCACGGCGAGATCAACGCCGATTACTACACCCGCGAAGGGGCCACCCGCGACCCGTTCCGTGCCGGCGTCTACCTGGAGTTCCCACTGTTCCGGGGTGGCGCGCGCAACGCCGAGATCGCCGCGGCACAGGCCGAGCGCATGGACGTGGTCGCCCGCATGGCCGAGCGCGAGGCCGATATCCGCCGCTACGCCACCGAACTGGTGGAGATGATCCGGGTGAACCAGTCGATCGGGCAGCAGCGCATCGATGCGCTGGATAATTACGCCGAGCTCAACTTCATGCGCAACCAGACGCTTTACCAGATGGAAAAGGCGGCCGACCTGGGCGATGCCATGGCGGAGATGTCGATGGCAAAACTCGAGCGCATGCAGACCACTTACGCCCTGGCCATGCGCTGGGCCGAGCTGGCCCTGCTGACCGATCAGCCGTTGGCAGCGGTGCTGATGGGGCAGGCGGGGAGGGAGCTCGACGAGAACGGCGGCGAAACCACCACGGAGGAAACCTCATGAAACAGATCGAGTCGGGCTGGATGCGTCGTCTCACCGTGCCGGTGGCGTTGTTGGCCGCCGGCCTTGCGGGGCCCGTCTGGGCCGCCGAGGTCGAGGGGCAGCTGAATTTCGCTGACCGGGTGGCGCTGTCGACACCGGTTGCCGGGGTGGTGGAATCGGTGCCGGTGCGGGCCGGCGAACGGGTCGAGGCAGGCGCGCTGCTGCTGGCGCTGGATGCCACGCCGTTCGATCAGCGCCACCGCATGGTCGCCGCGCAGATCGAGGGGTTGAGCCTGGCCGCCGACGAGGCGGCACTGGACGCCGAACGGGTCCAGGCGCTCTATGACCGGACGGTCGGCTCGGATTCCGAGCGCGCCCTGGCGGTGATTGCCCGCGAGCAGGCCGAGGGCGAGCGCGACCGGGTGCGCGCACAGGCCGCACTCCGGGCATGGGAGCGTGACCAGGCCCGGCTGGAGGCGCCGTTCGACGCGCAGATCCTGTCGGTGGATGCCGCGGTGGGCGAGGTGGTCTCGCCGCAATTGACGCCGCCGACCCTGATCGAGATCGCGCGGGCGGACCAGTTGTTGGCCACGGCGCGGGTTAGCGCCGATGAGCTGGGTTCGCTGGCGCTGGGTGATGAGATCACGGTTGCCCGGGGCGGTGAACGGCGGACCGGAACGGTCGATGCCATTCGCGTGCGTAGCGATGGCGAGGGGCCGGTCCAGTACGAGTTGGCGGTGCGTGTGGAACGGGGGGACGGCTGGCGGGCCGGTCAGTCGGTCTCGCTGGAGCTGCCCGACGACTGAATCCGAATGCTGGTTGGATAATTAAAGAAACGGGGCGGGATGAATCATCCCGCCCCGTTTTGTTTTAAGCCGGCGTTGGTCACTCAGGCCAGTTGTGCATCCAGCCAGTCGAACAGGCCGTCGGCGGCGATATCCTCGTTGGCCTCGGCATCGCGACGGCGCACCTCGAGCTGACCGGCGGCCAGACTGCGCGGGCTGACCACCACGCGCAACGGGATGCCGATCAGTTCCCAATCGGCGAAGGCCGCGCCCGGACGCATGCCGCGGTCGTCGAGGATGGTCTCGATGCCGCGTGCGCGCAGATCCGCGTAGATGGACTCGGCACGCTCCATCACGCTGGCATCCTTGTTCGCGCCGATTGGCACGATGACGACCGTGAACGGCGCGATGGGCTGGGGCCAGCGGATGCCGCGCTCGTCGAAGTTCTGCTCGATCGCGGCGGCAACGATGCGCGAGACGCCGATGCCGTAGCAGCCCATCAGCGCGGTGATCGGCTTGCCGTCCTCGCCGAGCACCTCGCAGTTCATCGCCCGGCTGTACTTGTCGCCCAGCTGGAAGACGTGGCCCACCTCGATGCCGCGGCAGATGTCGAGTTTGCCCTGGTCGTCCGGGGCCGGGTCGCCGGCAACCGCGTCGCGCAGGTCGGCGGTTTCCGGCTCGGGCAGGTCGCGCGCCCAGTTCACGCCGGTGAGGTGATAGCCGTTCTTGTTTGCCCCGCAGGCGAAATCGGCCAGGGCAGCCGCCGCGTGGTCGGCTATCACCGGGATGTCGAGGCCGACTGGGCCAATCGAACCCACCGCGGCGCCGGTCAGTTTCGGTGCCTCGGCCTCGTCGACGAAGGTCAGCGGCTCGGCAATGGCCGGGTGCTTGGTCGCCTTGATGTCGTTGAGGGAGTGGTCGCCGCGCAGGACCAGCGCGACGGCCGGTGACTCGGTGCCGGTGACCAGCAGGGTCTTGACCGTGCGCGAGGCCGGTAGCTTGAGTGCGCTGGCTACCTCGTCGATGGTCCGTGCGCCCGGCGTGGCCACCTCGGCCATGGTCTCGGTCGGCTCCTGACGGGGCTGCTTGGTCGGGAAGGTCGGGGCCATCTCGACGTTCGCGGCGTAGTCGCCATCGGCGGCGTAGGCGATCGCATCCTCGCCGGAGTCGGCCAGCACGTGGAATTCGTGCGAGGCGTTGCCGCCGATCGAGCCGGTGTCGGCGACCACCGCGCGCCAGGCGAGCCCCAGCCGATCGAGGATGCGGCTGTAGGCGGCGTACATCAGCTGGTAGGTCTGCTCCAGCGATTCGGCATCGGCGTGGAAGGAGTAGGCATCCTTCATGATGAACTCGCGGGCACGCATGACACCGAAGCGCGGGCGGATCTCGTCGCGGAATTTCGTCTGGATCTGGTAGAAGTTGACCGGCAGCTGGCGGTAGCTCTTGAGCTCGCGGCGAGCGTAGTCGGTGATCACTTCCTCATGGGTGGGCCCGAAGCAGAAATCACGCCCGTGCCGGTCGGTCAGGCGCAGCAGCTCGGGGCCGTACTGCTGCCAACGACCCGATTCTTCCCACAGCTCGGCGGGTTGCACCGCCGGCATCAGGAGCTCCAGCGCCCCGGCGGCATCCATCTCTTCGCGCACGATCGTCTCGACGCGACGCAGGACCTTCAGACCCAGCGGCGACCACGTGTAGAGCCCCGAGGCCAGCTTCTTGAGCATCCCGGCGCGCAGCATCAGCTGGTGGCTGACGATCTCCGCTTCGGCCGGGGTTTCCTTCATGGTGTTGATGGCGAAGTGGCTGGCGCGCATTAGGGTCTCGTTCGTGTTGGAAATCGGGGAGGCCGGTATGTCGTATCGCCGGCTCGTGGCAGGCCGAGATTGTACCGAGCCGGGCGCCGGGGCGTCGAGAGAATCGAGCGGAAAGGATCTGGAAACGACAACGGCCGCTCGCGGCGGCCGTTGTCTGCAACGAACGGGAGGGGTTATTCCTCGGCGGCGCTGCAGGCCTCTTCGATGATGGCATCGAGTCGCTCGAGTCGCTCGGTGCGCTGGGCCTCACTCATCGGCTGATACTTGCCGTCTTCGTCCTGGAGCATCAGCTGGTTGCCGCTGTTGGCCACCGCTTCGTGCTGCTCCCGCGCTTGACGGCATGTCTCCCGCGCCTTTTCCCGATCGACCACCTTGACCTCGGTAGCGGGGTCGCTGGCGCGATCATCGTACGCCGCTGGTGTCTCCTTGTTCTCGGATGCAAACGTCGACGTGCTGGGGGCGGGGTCCGCGCCGCCGGCCTCGAGGACCTCCGAGGGCCGGTCCTTGGGTGGGGTCTGCGAGAACTGCACATTGCCGCGCTCGTCGACCGACTTGTAGACCGTGGCTGCCTGGGTGGGGCTCGCCGTCAGGGCCAGCATGAAGGCAACGGCCAGAGCTGTTGCCGACGTGATGATGACACGACCGGTCCCTGTGCCGTAGCGGGCCGGGGAACGGGGATGTGCTGCGATTCCTTGCATGATGTCGGGTCCCGAAGTGATGGACGATCCAGTGACGAGTCAGCCCCTGATCGAACAGAAGCATTGCCTGCTTGAGCATAAACCGCCTGATCGGCCCTGAAAAGCCCTCGACGAGCCGTTCGTGCCGTGCTCGTTGCGACTGGGCGTTGGTCGCAAAGCACAAGGTGGCTTGATACACTCTCTGCCCAGTTTATCGCGCACCTTTATCGCTCACCGGAACAGAGACTGAACCAATGGCCGACCGTCGCCTCAAGGTTTTCAATACCGTTGCCCGCCTGCTGAGCTTTACCAAGGCAGCCGAGGCGCTGCACATGACGCAGCCGGCGGTGACGTTCCAGGTTCGGCAGCTCGAAGAGCATTTCGATACCCGCCTGTTCGATCGAACGCACAACCGCGTGACGCTCACCGACGTCGGGCACACGGTTTACGAGATTTCCGAACGGATATTCGAGCTCTATGACGAGATGGACCGACGGGTCAAGGAGATGACCGGCGAGATCGGCGGGGCGCTCAATATCGGTGCGAGCATGACGGTGGCCGAGAACATGCTGCCCGCCCTGTTGGGTAATTTCCGCCAGGAGCATCCCGATCTGTCCGTGCGCCTGAAGGTGGGGAACACCGAAGCCGTGGTCTCGATGGTCGAGCACAACGTCGTCGACCTGGCCTTGGTCGAGGGCAGCGTCACCAACAAGAACCTGCTGGTCGAGACCTGCCGCCGTGACGAGCTGGTGGTGATCATGCCGCCGGAGCACGAGCTTGCCAGTTACGGCGAGGAGGGCGTGCCGGTGCAGAAGCTGGCGAAGTACCCCTTTATCTGCCGTGAGGAAGGCTCGGGCACCCGCGAGGTGATCCTCTCCTACATGAACGAGCAGGGATTGGCCGAAGGTTGGGACGTTTGCATGGAACTGGGCAGCCCCGAGGCGATCAAGGGGGCCGTCGAGGCTGGCATGGGGCTGTCGATCATGTCATCGGCGGGCATCAGCAAGGAGCTCAAGCTTGGCCTGCTGACGGCCGTGCCCCTTAAGCCGCGGCTGTATCGCGACTTCTCCTTCGTGCGCCAGCGCCACAAGTTCCGCCTGCCGGCGATGGAGCAGTTGCTGGAGTTTTCGCGTCATTACTGCCGTGACAGCACGCCGATGCATGACCTGGAGGTGATCCAGCACACGGCCAACGGCGAGGAGGCCTGATTCGGCTGAATCCGGTTCGAGTCAACTTAATCGTGAACACGCCCGGATGCCGCCGTCTCCGGGCGTTTTTTATTGTGTGAGTCCCGAGAAACCAGAGCTGGAGCATGGATGGGTGGGGGCGAGCGTGCTCGTGGTGGGCTCTCGTCCGGTAGCATTCAGTCCGGCGTTGTCGAGACAAAGAGGACGGTCATCGTCAACGGTGTGGTATTACCTGAAGTTGGCGCGCACGCAAAAAACCCGGCGCGGGCGGACCCGGCCGGGCTGGATGAACCGCCCCGAGGGGCGATCGGATGAACGGGGCTTAGAAGCCGCCGCTGGCACCTGCTTTCATCATCTTCATTATCGTGTCACGGACGTGCATGGCGTCTTGCTTGAACTCTTCCGGCATTTCCTTGCCGCCGTGAACGAACATGTCCATGTTCAGGCTGTAGAGGTGGTAGCGACCCTCGTCGTCCTCGACCACGGAGATGCGGCAGGGCAGGTAGGCCGAGAAGTACGGGCTGAAGTCGACGGCCTTGCGGGCGATCTGCGGGCTGCAGTACTGATAGATGTTCATGTACTTCTGCTCTTCGCCGGTCTCGAGCTCGAGCTGCTTGGACAGGGGCATTTCGCCCACGTTCGCCAGGCCGGAGCCGACGGCCGCAGATTCGATGCTCATCTTGATGTCGTCCGGCGTCAGGCCTTCGGCGACTTCCATATGCCAGACCGTGGCCGCGCCCAGATCGCCGCCGCTTTCGACGAACTTGTCGTACATCTCGCTGTAGACGTCCATCGCCTGCGGATCGAGGTCGTCCTTGACGGACATGAAGCCGCAGCCGGACAGCGTCATGATGACGGCACCGAGGATCGATACCTTGAGGAAATTGCGCATGGGTGACTCTCCCTGAGTAATTTTTCGTCTTGAAGCCAGGTGGCCTCGACAACCCTGATTATCTGCGCATTAGTACATGCTTACAAACTTGATTAATTTACTCCTGATAAAGGGGCTTAATTTGGCTATCCAGCCCTGTCATGTCGCGGTTTGATGCTACGGAAATCGCCCGTAACAACGCGGGCGAGAGGTCCGTGTCGGCCGATTTGGGGTCGTTTCTTTCGGACCTTCAGAGTACCTCGGCGGCAAATTCGGCCAAGCGTGAGCGTTCGCCGCGAGTTAGCGTCACATGCGCCCCGTGGGGCCAGCCGCGGAAGCGGTCGACCACGAAGGTCAGTCCCGAACTGGTCTCGGTGAGATAGGGAGTGTCGATCTGGGCGATGTTGCCCAGGCAGACCATCTTGGTGCCCGGCCCGGCACGGGTGATCAGGGTGCGCATCTGCTTGGCCGTTAGGTTCTGTGCCTCGTCGATGATGACGAGCTTGTTCTGGAAAGTCCGGCCGCGCATGAAGTTGAGCGAACGGATCTTGATGCGCGACTGGAGCAGGTCGTTGGTCGCTGCGCGTTCCCATGAGCCTCCGCTTCCGCCATCGGTCTTGGCGAGAACCTCGAGGTTGTCCATCAACGCACCCATCCACGGCGTCATCTTCTCTTCCTCGGTGCCGGGCAGAAAACCGATGTCCTCACCGACCGGGATGGTCACGCGGGTCATGACGATCTCGGTGTATAGCTTCTGTTCCAGGACCTGGGTCAGCGCGGCGGCCAGCGTCAGCAGGGTCTTGCCGGTGCCGGCCTGGCCGAGCAGGCTGACGAAATCCACCTCGGGGTCCATCAGGGCGTTGAGGGCAAAGCTCTGTTCCGGGTTGCGGGCGGTGATCCCCCAGACCGAGTGTCGCTCCTGCTGGTAATTGGTGACGCTCTCGAGCACGGCGGTGCCGTCGGGCTCGACCTGGCGCACCACGGCGGTAAAGGGCGCCGGGGCCTCGAGTCGCAGGTAGAGGTTCGGATACCACTCTGCGGTGTCGGCCCCGTGGACGCGATAGAACACGCGGCCTTCGTCCTGCCAGGATTCGAGCGCCTCGCCGTGCGCCTCCCAGAAGTCCGGGCCAAGTATCTGGTGGCCGGTGTGCAGCAGCGAGACGTCATCGAGGACCTGGTCGTTGTGGTAGTCCTCGGCCTTCAGCCCGACCGCGGTCGCCTTGATCCGGAGGTTGATGTCCTTGGAGACCAGGATCACCTCGCGGTCGGTGATTCGCTCCTGCAAGGCCAGGGTGATGCCGAGGATCTGGTTGTCCGCGCGGCTGCCCGGCAGGCTGATCGGCAGTTCGTTGCTCTCCTCGCGCGTTTGCAGGAACAGCCGCCCGGTCGGCGTCACGCTGCTTTCCGACTGGCCGTGCAAGACGGTATGGATCGACAGGCCCTGGTTGATCGTGGCGATGTCCACGTCGGCCAACATGTCGTCGAGGAACCGACTAACCTGTCGGACGTTGCGCGCCGTCTCGGACTGGCCCTTCTTGCCGGCGTCGAGTTCCTCGAGCACGATCATCGGCAAGTAGATGTCGTGTTCCATGAAGCGGTAGAGGGCGGTGGGGTCGTGCATCAGCACGTTGGTGTCGAGGATGAACAGGCAGCGGTGCTTGCGGGTGGTGTTGATCATCGCGTCAGAAGGTCCCTGTGGTTTTTGGAGGGCGGCCGATCGTCGTCAGAGTGCCTTGGGAAAGGCCTGCACGAATACCCAATGCCTCTGGCTTACCGGCTTGTTCGCCATCAAGGCGCCGATTCGAAGGCGGGCTCGTTGCCCGTCGAGAATCGGCAACACCGAGGACGGGCAAGCCGGCAAGCCCCGCAGGGCGAGCCGCCAGGCGCCCATCGGCGGTGTTGCAGCGCTTGCCAATGGCGACGGCCATTGGGCGGCGCACCGCGCCTAGCATCTGGACGCCTGGCGACTCGCAGAGGCGTTGGCTATTCATGCAGGCCTTCCCTAACGGCCTGCAGTACCGCCTCGACGTGACCCGGTACCTTGACCTTGCGCCAGGCCTGCTGGATCACGCCGTCGGCGTCGATGAGAAAGGTGCTGCGCTCGATACCTTCGAAGCGTTTGCCGAACATGTTCTTCATGCGCAGGACGTTGAAGGCCTGGCTGATCGAACGGTCCGTGTCGGCGATCAACGGGAATTCGATGCCCTGCTTGTCGCAGAACTTGCGGTGGCTGGTCGCATCATCGTTCGACACGCCCACGACCCGGGCGCCAGCAGCCGTGAAGGCGGGCAGGGCCGCCTGGAAATCGCGTGCCTCGGTGGTGCAGCCGGGGGTGTTGTCACGCGGGTAGAAGTAGAGGACCAGCGGGGTGCCACGAAAGTCCGCTAACCCCAGCGTTTCGCCGTCGGTGGTCTGGCCGGTGAAGTCCGGTGCTGGTTGGCCCTGACGGGGTTCGGGGGAGGGCGTGGCGCGGCTCTGGGTACTCATTGGGTTCGATGGAACTCCTCGGCTGTGACGATGTGATGAAAGCGGGTATCCGGCGGTTGGCTCCTGAGATCAATATAGCAGCCGTCCAAAGACCCGTGCGGGCTGTGACGACGGGGTGTTGAGCCGCGATGGCTACGGCTTGTCACTGGCGGATAACTGCCGGTACTATGCGAGTTTGGCTCCGCCCATTCGAAGACCTCCCGCATGGTTGTCAACGGGCGCGACAGCCGCGATCTACCGATCCGTAGGCGACACAAACACGCGAGGCGACATGGCGGCGAATACGATTACCGGCAGCATGGTGGCCCTGGTCACCCCATTGCATGAAGACGGCGCAGTGGATTATGTCGGTCTCAAACGCCTGATCGAGTGGCACATCGCCGCCGGCACGCACGCGATCGTTGCGGTCGGCACCACGGGCGAGTCAGCGACCCTCGACTACGAAGAGCATATCGCCGTGATCAGGGCCGTCGTGGATCTGGCCGCCGGCCGCATCCGGGTGATTGCCGGTACCGGCGCGAACTCCACCCGCGAGGCGCTCGCCCTGGCTAGGGGGGCTCGATCCGCGGGTGCGGATGCGCATCTCTCCGTCACCCCGTACTACAACAAGCCCACCCAGGAAGGCCTCAAGCAGCACTTCCGGGCGATCGCCGATGTGGTCGACCTGCCGATGATTCTCTACAACGTTCCCGGCCGGACGGCGGTGGACATGGCACCGGACACGACCTTGTCGCTGGCCGAGCACCGGAACATCGTCGGCATCAAGGAGGCCACCGGCTCGATCGAGCGCATGCGAGACATTATCCAGCGCCGGCCGGCCGACTTCGCCGTCTACAGTGGCGAGGACAATCTGGGGGCGGCCTGTATGCTCGCGGGTGGCCAAGGCAGCATCTCGGTGACTGCCAACGTCGCGCCGACGCTGATGGCGCAAATGGCCGAGGCGGCGCTCGCCGGTGACGACGAGGCGACCGAATCGCTCGACACCCGTCTGGCACCACTGCATCGCGAACTCTTTTGTCAGACCAATCCGATTCCGGTCAAATGGGCCTTGCACCGCATGGGCCTGATCGGACCGACATTGCGTTTGCCACTGACGCCGCTGGATGGCTACTGCCATGCGGGGCTTGAGCAGGCGCTCAACGAGGCCGGCTGCCTCTCGTCCGATTCACCCGAATCGCTCTCACTCTGAAAACACCCGACACTCAAACAAGACACTGGAACCGAACAGGCATGCGATACCCCACCCCCTCCCGGATGTTGACCTTTGCCGCACTAGCGGCCACGGGCCTGATCAGCGGTTGCTCCAGCATTCCGTTCATCGGCGGCGACGATGACCGCGAGGCCGACCGCGCCGCGCAACTGGAAGTGCCGCCGGCGTTTTCCGCCCCGGCCGCCGGCGGTTCGGTCGCCCTGCCGGAGATCGCCTCGGCCCGGGCCGAGCAGATGTCGCGCAACCAGGACGGTGGCGTGCTGGCCACGGGCACCGACATCCGGGTGGCCGGCGAGCCGGGTAGCCGCTACCTGGTCGTGGGCACCAATCCCGACTCCGTCTGGCCGAAGTTGCAGGGCTTTCTGCGCGACGAGGGCTATTCCATCCGTCGGCTGGAGCCGGGCGTCGGCCTGATCGAGACGGACTGGACCGGCGTGGCCAGCAACGATGGGGGCGGTTTCAACATCATGAGCTTCCTCAAGATCGCCCGGGACACGCTGTTCAAGCCGGATTCCATCGAGAAGGTGCGCCTGCGCATCGAGCGGGGTGAGGGCGAGAACGAGACCCTGGTGTTCGTCACCGGGCAGAAACGCGAGCTGACCGGCGACGAGCCGCTGGTGCCGGGTGACGAAAGCACCACCTTCGAGTACAGCAACCCGGTCGATTCCTCGGCCATGACCGCCGAGACCATGTCGCGGCTGGCGGCGTATCTCTCGGGCAACGATGCCGAGGAATCCCGTGCCCTGGTCGGACAGACGTTCTCTGCCCGCTCCAAGGTGATCACCGGCGACGAGCCCGAGGATCGCTACATCGAGGTCAGCCAATCCTTTCCGCGTGCCTGGAACCGCGTTGGCCTGGCGCTGGATCGCCTCGGTTTCGACCCGGTCTCGCGCGATCAGGACGAGGGCGAGATCGAGGTCAAGCATAGCTACCCGCAGGGCCTCTACGAGGGCATCGTGATGCGCGGCGTGACCATCGACAAGGACGCCGACATGACCCTGCACCTGACCCTCAAGGTCGAGCCGCGGCGTGACGGCGGCACCGACGTGCGCATCGAGCGCATCAACGTGGCCGGCGGCACCCTGCCGCAGGATCGGGCCGTGATCCTCTCCAAGATCAACGCGGAACTCGAGTAACCCCGGCGGGCCCGTCGAGGGCCCGGCCGCGACCCACAAGAAAGCCCCGTCTCGTCGAGACGGGGCTTTTTTCGGTTGCCGAGACGGTTCGCGGTGCGAGCCGTCGGGTCAGTGCCGGTTTGTCGACCGGGTTATGGCTGGTTCATCGCCCGGGGCGATGGATCACGGCCCAGGCCGAGTGGTTGTGGATCGACTCGAAGTTCTCGACGCTGATCGAAAATCCGTTGAGACCCGGATAGCCTTCCAGGGCGTTGGCGACGTCGCGCACCATGTCCTCGACGAACTTCGGGTTGTCGAAGGCGTACTCGGTGATGTACTTCTCGTCCGGACGCTTGAGCAGCCCCCACAAGGGGCAGGAGCCCTCGGCCTCGACCGCGGTGATGAGATCGCGCAACGAGAGCGCCGGATCGCTGATTTCCGTCTCGACCGTGATGTGAGAGCGCTGGTTGTGCGCGCCGTAGGCCGAGATCTCCTTCGAGCAGGGGCACAGGCTGGTAACGGGGATCACGAGCTTCAGGCCGATGTGTGCCCGGCCGTGCTCGACGCGCCCGATCAGGGTGACGTCGTAGTCCATCATCGCGCCCTGGCCACTGACGGGGGCATCCTTGGCGATGAAGTAGGGGAACGAGAAGTGCGCCTCGCCGGAGAGTGCCTCCAGTCGATCGATCATCGCCTCGGTCCATTCGGCCAGGTTGTCCACGGAGAGCCGCAGCGGCCCCTCGTTGAGCAGCGCCACGAAGCGCGACATGTGGGTGCCCTTCTTGTCGGCCGGCAGCCCGACGGTCAGTTGGCACTCGGCGACGGTCGCGTGTTCCTGTCCGAGGTCGAGGAACGTCATGGGATGACGAATCGCCTTGATGCCCACCTGGTCGATCGCGATATCGCGTGCATCGTGGCTGGACTGGACATCGGGCATGTCGTGGCTGTTCATGGGCAGTTCAAACGCTGTGTGAGTGGGTGGGCGGTGCCGTTTCGGGGCCTGACTCTAGCACGCCGTTGCGCGCTTCGCCGGGGCGGCTCAGGGACGGAAGGTGACCGCCGAGCGCGCGTTTTCCCAGACCGTGACGGCCGAGACCCCGTAAGTGTCGGTGTCGAAGGTCGTGGCCAGGGCCTGGTGGAAGTAGGCGGCCAGATGTTCGGCGGTGGGATTGACCGTGTCGAAGGGCGGCACCTCGTTGAGGTAGGCGTGATCGAGCTCCTTGGCGATCTCGCGTGCGCGAGTCCGGATGGCCTTGAAATCCACCACCATGCCGACGCGGTCGAGCCGCTGACCGGTGACCTCGATCACCACCCGCCAGTTGTGACCGTGCAGCTGGGAGCAGTTGCCGTCATAGCCGTGCAACCGGTGGGCGGCGGCGAATTCCACCTCGGTGGTCAGGGTGTAACTGCCCCCTGACGGCAGGGAAGACGGGTTGCTCATGTGGCGCTCACCTTGTCCAGAAATGCGGCGATATTAGTGGCGATCGAACGAGAATCAAGCCCGGTGTCGGCGAGACACTCCTCGCGGGTGCCATGCTCGATGAAACGGTCTTCTAGCCCCAAACGCAGACCGGGGCGATTCACGCCGTGCTCGGCCAGCGCCAGCAGCAACTCGCTGCCCACCCCACCGATGCGGCTGCCTTCCTCGACAGTGACTACGGCGTCATGCTCCGCGGCCAGCGCGGCAAGGCGTTCGGTCGCCAGCGGGCGGGCCCAGCGCAGGTTGACCAGCGTGGCATCCAGGGTCTCGCTGATCGGGACCAATCGTTCGACCATCGCGCCGATGCCGATCAACAACACCCGCCGAGGCGCGTCCGCTGTGCCGCGATGCAAGAGGTGCGGCGTCGTGGCGGCTTCGCCCAATGGCTGGCCGCCAAGGTCATCCGGGCACTGATCCCGCGGGTAGCGAATCAGGCAAGGACCGTCGTGCGCCAAGGCCCAGTCGATGGCCGCAGCCAGATCGCGCGCATGGGCCGGGACGGCGACGGCGAGATTCGGCACGCTCATCCCCAGGGACAGATCGAAGCTGCCCGCGTGGGTGGGGCCGTCCGGTCCCACCAGGCCGGCGCGATCTACCAGGAAGGTGACGGGCAGGTCCTGCAGGGCGATATCGTGGATCACCTGGTCCCAGGCGCGTTGCAGGAAGGTCGAGTAGATGGCGACCACCGGGCGCAAACCCTCGGTGGCCAGCCCGCCGGCCAGTGTGACGGCGTGTTGTTCGGCGATGCCGACGTCGTACAGGCGTTCCGGGAAGCGGGCGGCAAACCCCTTGAGACCGGAGCCCTCGATCATGGCGGGGGTGATCGCGACCACGCGCTGGTCGTATTCGGCGTGGTGTTCGAGTCGTGCGGCGGCGAGCTCGGTCCAGGTTGACGGGGCGACCGGCTTTTTTGGCTTTTCGGTCGAGGGTGACATCGCCCGGCTCACGCCATTGCGTCCCACGCCGTGAAAACCGACCGGGTCGCGCTCGGCCGGCGCCAGGCCGCGACCCTTCTGGGTGACCACGTGCAGCAGGCGCGGCCCGCGCTGTTCGCGCAGATTGGTGAGGGTATCGAGCAGGGTGTCGAGATCGTGACCGTCGATCGGGCCGAAGTAGCGAAAGCCCAGTTCCTCGAACAGGCTCGAGGTGCCCAGCAGGTGGTGCATGCCGTCCCGCAGCCCGGCGCGGGTCGATTCCAGCAATTCGCCCAACGGGCCGGCCTGCGCGAGTATTTCCTCGCCGGAATGGCGGAATCGCTCGATGACCGGATTGCTGCGCAGCCGGGTCAGGTGCTGGTTCAGCGCGCCGACATTCGCCGAGATGCTCATCTCGTTGTCGTTGAGGATGACCAGCAGATTGGCCTGCCGGTCGCCGGCGTGATTGAGCGCCTCGAAGGCCTGCCCGGCCGTCATGGCGCCATCGCCGATGATCGCGACTGCCTGGCGGTCCTCGCCCTTGCGTTCGGCGGCCAGCGCCATGCCGAGCGCCGCGCTGATCGAGGTGCTGGAATGGCCCGCACCAAAGGGGTCGTATTCGCTTTCCGCCCGCCGGGTGAAGCCGGCAGGGCCGCCGTGCTGGCGCAATTGGCTCATCCAGGCGCGGCGACCGGTGAGCATCTTGTGCAGGTAGGTCTGGTGGCCGACATCCCAGACCAGCCGGTCGTAGGGTGTGTCGAAGACCCGGTGGAGGGCCAGCGTGAGTTCGACCACACCGAGGTTGGCGGCTAGGTGCCCACCGGTCGCCTCGACCTGCTCGAGCAGCGCATGGCGCATCTCCTCGGCGAGCGCCGCGAGCGAGCCGCGGGAGAGCGCCCGAAGGTCGGCTGGCCGTTCGATCACGTCGAGCAGGTGTGTCTGGCGGGGGGAGAGCGGCATCAGTAGCGCCGCCGGGTGACGAAATCGAGGCAGGCGCTCAACGCCTGGCCGTCGGCTCCGAGGGTGGCCAGTTCCCACAGCACGGCGTGGGCGTGGCGCACGGTGTCGTCGAGCTCGCGACGTGCGCCGTCGAGTCCCGCGACGGTGACGTAGGAGCACTTGTCCGCCGCGGCATCCTTGCCCGGGGTCTTGCCCAGGTCTTCGGCCGAACCGGTGACATCAAGGATGTCGTCCTGGATCTGGAAGGCCCGGCCCAGCAGGCGCCCGAAGTCGTCGACCAGCCGGAGTTGGCGTTCCGGCAGGCCCGCCCAGCGGGCGCCTAAACCCAGCGAGGCGCGGATCAGTGCGCCGGTCTTGCGATCGTGCAGGTCGGCCAGTTGGGCCAGATCCGGGGCATCGTCGTCACCCGCCTGCCCGGCAAGGTCCAGGTCGATCGCCTGGCCGCCGACCATGCCCGCCGGGCCGATCGCCGCGGCGAGGCGGCGGGTCCAGTCGAGTCGGGTCGCGGGGTCGGCTTGCGCCTCGGCCAGTGTCGTGAAGGCTAGGCTCTGCAGGGCGTCCCCGGCGAGGATCGCGGTGGCCTCGTCGAAGGCGCGGTGCAGGGTGGGGCGCCCGCGGCGCAGGTCGTCGTCATCCATGCTCGGCAGGTCATCGTGGACCAGCGAGTAGACATGCACGAGTTCGACGGCGATGGCGGCCGGCCACAGGCCGTCGAATCGCGCCTCGTCCGTCTCGGGCCACGGGCGGCCAATCAGGCTGCCGAGAAAGACCAGGGCCGGGCGAAAGCGCTTGCCGCCGTCGAGGCTGGCGTGCCGCAGGGCGCCGGCCAGTCGAGGCGGGGTGTCGGCGAGTTGGCGGTCAAGCGCGGACGTCAGGCGCACCTCCACCTGGTCGCGAAAGGCGGTCAGCCAGGTGTCGAAACCATCCGGGGCGGCCAGGGTGCTGCTGTGCGGGGCGTGGGTCACGGGCGTCAGGACGAGCGCTCGTCGCGTCCGGACTCATCCGCTTCCGGGTCGTTGATTGCCGCCACCCGCCGCTCGGCCTCGTCGAGGGCCCGCTGGCACTGGCGTTCGAGTTCGACGCCGCGTTCGTAGTCCTTGAGCGACTGCTCGAGGTTCTGCTCGCCGGTCTCCAGGCGAGCCACGATCTGCTCAAGCTCGGTCAGGGCCTGCTCGTAGCGCGTGATCGCGGACGGATCGCCGTTCTCGACGGTTTGCGAACGGATGGTCTTGGATGCGGGGGAAGAATCCATGGGAAGCCTCTCGGATAGCTGGGCTCGATTATATCGTCGTAGGGAACCTCTGCACGAATCGAGCGTGTCCCTGCGGGAGCGAGGGGAAGTAACCAAAGCGGTCGATCGGATCGGTGCGGATTCAGAAGGTGTCGACCGCCTCGATGGCCTGGTCGAGATGCGCCACGGCGATGACTTCCAGGCCGTCGATTGGTTTGGACGGCTTGTTGCCGCGCGGCACGATCGCGCGGGTAAAGCCGTGCTTGGCCGCCTCGGTCAGTCGCTCCGGGCCGCCCGGGACCGGGCGGATCTCACCGGCCAGCCCGACCTCGCCGAAGATCACCAGCCCCTGCGGCAGCGGGCGGTCGCGAAAGCTCGACAACATCGCGATCAGGCTGGCCAGATCGGAGGCGGTCTCGTTGACGCGCACGCCACCGACCACGTTGAGAAACACGTCCTGGTCGAACAGCGCGACCTGGCCGTGGCGATGCAGTACGGCGAGCAGCATCGCCAACCGGTTCTGGTCGAGACCGACGGTAAGCCGGCGCGAGCCGCCGCCGGGGTGATCGGCCACCAGCGCCTGGACCTCGACCAGCATCGGGCGGGTGCCTTCGCGAGTGACCATCACCACGCTGCCCGGCACGGGCTTCTCGTGGCGGGAGAGGAAGATCGCCGACGGGTTCGAGACCGGTTTGAGGCCATGGTCGGTCATGCCGAACACGCCCACCTCGTTGGCCGCGCCGAAGCGGTTCTTGACCGCGCGGATGACGCGAAAGCGCGCGCCCGGATCGCCCTCGAAGTAGAGCACCGTGTCGACCATGTGCTCGAGCACGCGGGGGCCGGCGAGCGCCCCTTCCTTGGTGACGTGGCCCACGATCAGCACGATCACGTCATGTCGCTTGGCGAAGCGCACCAGCTGGGCGGTGGCCTCGCGCAGTTGCGAGACCGAGCCCGGGGCGGCGGAGAGCTCCTCGGTGTAGAGCGTCTGGATGGAGTCGACCACCATCAGCCCGGGCAGCGATTTCGAGCAGGCCGCAAGGATCGACTCGATGCGGGTCTCGCTCAACAGCGTCAGCTCGCCGGCCCGCCCGGCGAGGTCGGTACCCAGCCGGCGAGCGCGCAGGGCGACCTGCTGCAGGGATTCCTCGCCGGTGACGTACAGGCACTCGAGGCGATCCTGCAGGCCCAGGACCGTCTGCAGCAGCAGGGTGGACTTGCCGATGCCCGGATCGCCACCGAGCAGCACCACCGAGCCGGGGACCAATCCGCCACCCAGAACCCGGTCGAGCTCGCCCAGGCCGCTGGACTCGCGCGGGGTCTCGGAGACCTCGACCTCACCGATGGCGGTGATGCGCGCGGCCTCGCCGGCGTAGCCGGCCACCTCGCGTGTGGGCGACTTGCCGCCCGGCAGGCGCATTTCGGCGAGGCTGTTCCACGCGCCGCAATCGGTGCAGCGACCGGCCCACTTGGGGTGGTCGGCGCCACACTCGCGGCAGACGAAGGCGGTCTGGCTCTTCTTCGCCATGGGGCCTTAGATCCCGCTGTCGTCGCGTTTGAAGGTAGTGATCAGGGCGGTATCGACCGCGCGCTTTCTGACCGTGCGTACCTCGATATGGGCGTCGGGTAACTCGACGGCGGCACCCACGGTCGGCAGGGATTCGAGCTGCTCGATCACCAGGCCGTTGAGCGTGCTGGCCTCGTCGGTAGGCAGATCGACCTCGAGCTCGCGGTTGATCTCGCGGATCGGCAGGTTGCCGCGCACGATATAGCGGCCATCGTCCTGCAGGGTGATCCCTTCGTGATCCGAGTCGGGCGAGGTGGTGAACTCGCCCACGATCTCTTCGAGGATGTCCTCGAGCGTGACCAGGCCCTGGATGTCGCCGTACTCGTCGACCACCAACGCCGAGCGACGCTCCTGACGCTGGAAGTTCAGGAGCTGGGTCGTTAGTGGCGTGCCCTCGGGGACATAGTAGGGTTCGGCCAGCCGGCGCTTGAGACGCGAGAGCGTCAGGCTCTGATCGATCAGCGGCCCGATCAGTCGCCGGACGTTGATGATGCCGATGGTGTGTTCGACCGACCCCTCGAACACGGGCAGGCGCGAGTACTGCGCGTGAATCAACTGGTCGAGGATGTGATCCCAGTCCTGGGTGATGTCGATGCCGACGATCTCGGCGCGCGGGATCATGATGTCCTCGACGCTGGCCTGGCCCAGTTCGAGGACCGAGAGCAGCATGGTCTGGTCCAAATCCGGCAGGCGCTGCCCGGATTCGCGCACGATCGTGTGCAGCTCGGCGCGTGTCAGGGCGTTTGATCCGGCGCCGCTCGGGTGCAGGCCGAAGATCGACAGCAGGCTGTTGGCCATCCAGTTGATCAGCCAGATCACCGGCCGCAGCGGGCGGATCAGGAACGTGTAGACGAACGAGGCCGGGAAGGCGAATCGCTCCGGAAAGACCGCAGCGGCGGTCTTGGGTGCGACCTCGCCGAAGATCAGCAACAGGAAGGTCATCGCCCCGGTGGCAATGGCGATCCCGGAATCACCGAACAACCGCAGGCCGATCACCGTGGCGATGGACGAGGCCAGGATGTTGACGAAGTTGTTGCCCAGCAGGATCAGGCCGATCAGCCGGTCGGGTTGCTCGAGCAGCTTTGATGCCCGTAGTGCACCCCGGTGGCCCTGCTTGGCCAGGTGGCGCAACCGGTAGCGGTTGAGCGCCATCAGGGCGGTCTCCGAGCTGGAGAAGAATGCGGACAGGACGATGAGCACGGCGAGGGCCGCGAACAGATAACCTAAGGGTATTTCGTTCAAGAGAGGTGACGCTTGTGATTGAACCAGCGGGAAGTGTACGTCGACGCCCCCGGCATTTCGAGCCGGCTCGACAAGGTGGGGGCATCAAGCGTAAGGGCGTTCGATCCGAGGCCCGCCTAATCGCGCGGCGATGGCTCGTTTCGAGCGGGTGATCGAGTCACTGATCGGCTCACTGGAGGTTGAGGATCCACTCGAGCACGATCTTGGTGCCGAAATAGGCCAGGCCCATCAGGATGAAACCCGCCAGGGTCCATTGTACCGCGGTACGACCGCGCCAGCCGGCGATGTGTCGCCCGACCAGCAGCACGGCGAAGACCACCCAGGCGATCACCGAGAGCACGGTCTTGTGCACCAGGTGCTGGGCAAGGATGTTCTCCAGGAACAGAAAACCGGTGATCAACGCCATGGTGAGCAGCAGAAAGCCGATCACGATGAAGCGGAACATCAACTGCTCGACCGACTCCATCGGCGGCAGTCGCCGGACCCAGCCGGCCGGGTTGTGGCCATGCAGGGCCTGGTGCTGGATCAGCAGCATCACGCCCTGCAGGGCAGCGAGGGTCAGCAGGGCGTAGGCCGACAGCGAGATCAGGATGTGGGCATCCAGGGCGAACTCGCCGGTGCGGATGGGCACGTTCGATTCCGGCACGAACACGGTGAGAAAGACCGTCAGGGCCGTGACCGGCAGCAGCACCACCGCGATCCCATCGAGCCGTTCGCGGAAGGCGCTGATCACCGTGATCGCGCTGGCCAGGCCGAACACCGCGGCCAGCGAGTTGAGCACGCTCAGGTTGAGTGCGGCCGGTTCCGACTGGAACCCCAATTGATAGAGCAGGGCGCCTTGACCGATCAGCGCCGCCACGGCGAGCAGCAGTCCGGGCAGGCGGAAGGATACCCGCTCGAGCCGTGGCCACTGGTCCACCAGCAGGAAAACGGTGGCAAGGACAAAGCCGGCGATGGTCGCGATGGCGAGAAAGGTCACGCTGTGGTCCACGGGGGACGCTCCTCCTGGAATCGGGGGCCGCAGGGCGGGTTCGTGTCGATCGACGACACAGTCTGCCACAGAGTCAGTGTGGCAAATCCTCGTCGGGTCGGTCGGGCAGTTTCTTGTGCGGATTGAGAATGCCCGCCGGGTCGAAGACGGCCTTGATGCCGCGCATCAGGTCGAGCGAATCCGGTGGGATCTCGCGGGCGACGAACTCGCGCTTGACCAGGCCGATGCCGTGCTCGCCCGAGAGCGTGCCGTCCAGGCACAGGACCGCGTCGAACACCTCGTCCAGGGCCTGCTCGGCACCGGCCATCTGCGTCGGGTCGTCCGGGTCGACCAGCAGGTTGACGTGGATGTTGCCGTTGCCGGCGTGGCCGAAACTGACGATGGTGATGGCGTGCCGGGTGGCGATGTCATCCAGGGTCTCGATCAGTCGCGGAATGCGTGAGACCGGCACGACCACGTCCTCGTTGATCTTCTTCGGCGCAACCTGGCGCAGGGTGGGCGAGAGCGCCTTACGGGCGGCCCACAGTCGCGCCTGTTCCTCGGCCGTTTGCGCGACGGCGATATCGGCATCGGCCGCGCTTGCCGCCGCGACCACCCGCTCGACCGTCGCGTCGATACCGCTCTGGTCGCCGTCGACCTCGATCATCAGCATGGCCCCGGCGGTCGCCGGGATATCGACCGCCGAGTTCTTGCGCAGCAGGTCGAGGGCATTGCCGTCGATGAACTCGATCGCCGCCGGGGTGGCCGGCTGGGCCAT
The DNA here is from genome assembly GCF_044582135.1 of Guyparkeria halopsychrophila. Classification (NCBI taxonomy): domain Bacteria; kingdom Pseudomonadati; phylum Pseudomonadota; class Gammaproteobacteria; order Chromatiales; family Thioalkalibacteraceae; genus Guyparkeria; species Guyparkeria halopsychrophila. The sequence goes on from NZ_JBDODP010000002.1 coordinate 24,114, forward strand.
CACGCGGGAGACCGCCGCCGAGGCGGCATGCATGTCCGGGTAGAAGGCGCGCAGCAGGCGTCGGGTTTCCGGCAGCGGCGTGAGCTTGAGTGTCGCCTCGGTGATCACGCCCAGTGTGCCCTCGCAGCCGATCAGCAACCGGGTCAGGTCGTGCCCGACCACCCCCTTGGTGGTCTGCGAGCCGGCCTTGATGGTTCGCCCCCGACCGTCGACCGCCCGCAGGCCGAGGACATTCTCGCGGGTGGTGCCGTACTTGACCGCGTGCGGGCCGGCGGCATTGCAACCGAGGTTGCCGCCGATGGTGCACAGGGCATTGCTGGTGGGGTCGGGGGGCCAGAAAAAGCCCTTCTCGCCGACGATGCGTTGCAGTTCGGCATTGATCAGCCCCGTCTGGACCACGATCAGTCGATCCTCGGGGCGAAAGTCCAGCACCCGGGTCATGCGGTCGGTAACCAGGACCACGCCCCCGAGGACTGGTACCGAGCCGCCGGCGGTGCCCGTGCCGCGTCCGCGCGTGGTCACCGGTATGCGATGGGCATAGGCCAAACGCATCACCTCGGCCACCTCGTCGTGGGTCTCGGGAAAGACCACGACCGCCGGGGCATGGTGCACGCGGCTGTTGTCCATGCCGTAGGCCCAGGTCGAGCCGGCATCCGAGAGGATGCGGTCGCCGGGCAGGGCGGCGGCGAGCTGGTCGAGGAAGATTTCGAGTCCGCTCATGGGGATCAGTCGGTCAGGCCGAGTAGCTGGCGGTCGACCAGGTCGACCAACGCGTGGATGCACTTGATCTGTGTTTCGTAGGCAATGCCCGGGCGCTCCGTGGGGATGCAGATCAGCCGATCCTGGCTATGCAGGTGGGGGGCGATCACCTCCTCGGAGCCGGCCGAGAGCAGTACCACTTGCATGTCGCGCTCGTGGGCCGCCCGCAGGGCCGGCAGGATGCCGTCGACCGCGTTGCAGCTGATCGCGAACAGGACGTCGTTCTGGGCTCCGAGTGCGCGGATGGAGCGGGCGAACGGCTCCTTGCCACCCGGGTATTCGGACAGTGCCAGCACGGGCAGGCCCGGTCGCGGGTGCTCCAGTTGCCCGGTCATCAGGCGGGCGAAATAGTGCGCCATGTCGTTACGTTCGCGCGAGCCACAAGCGAAGACACGCTGGCCATTGAGCACCGCGGTCAGAATGACGCCGGCAGATTCCAGCGCCTGGGGTGCCCCGGCCTCCAGTAGCTGGCCGATCTCGGCCAGATCATTGTCGATGCGTCGTTTCAGGCCGTCGAGGATGTCGCTCATGGGCGTCGAGTCCGTGGAGTAGTAGCTGAATGATTCATTGCATTGTGTAGGAGAAAGACGGTGCAGAGCTTGCCTAGAAGGCATCGGGCAGCCAGTCGATGTGATTGTGTGCGCCTCGCGTCGTGACTGCCACCACGTCGAAGCGACAGTAGAGCCCCTGCCACGCTGGTTGACTGGCGATCAGGCGTTCCGCCGTCTCGCGCACCTTGGCGCACTTGCGTGCCGAGAGGCTTTCGGCGGCGGATACCAGCGCCCCGTCTTCGCGAGCGCGGACCTCGACGAAGACCAGGGTGTCGCCATCTCGCAGGATCAGATCGATTTCGCCTCGCCCGGCACGCGCGTTGCGACGCAAACGTTTGAGACCGGCCCGCTCGAGGTGACGCAGGGCCAAGGTCTCGGCCTGCTGTCCGAGCCGTTGCCGGTGGGGCTGGCCGTCGGCCTTGTCATCGCGTCGTCGCGCCTCGAGATTATCGCCGTTGCGCCACCATCGTCGCAGGGCATCCATGCCGCGGCCTTTCATCAGGGGTCAGGACGTCGACGCTGGTTGGTCGTAGCCGTCGGCATTCTGACCGACTGGCGGTGTGGTCCCCGGCAGCCGCGTCGGGCTGGTAAGCGAACCGGGTAGGGTCGGACTTGGTGTGGGGTCGACGGGCTGAATCAGCCCTTGGCGGAATTGGCCCCAACGCGGCTGGCGCTCGACCAATCCGGTGGGCGTGACCGACAGCTCGCCGGTCAGCCCGTCGAGCGTCCCGCCCTGCAATAGCATCTCCATTCGTCCGGCCAGGGCCGCCGCATCCGCACCGAAGGCGAACAGGCGGGGCAGTGGGCCGGCCAGTTGAGCGCGTTCGTAGATGATGCGCAATGGATTCTCGGGACCGGCCGTGCCGGCGAGCAACAGCGGGGCGATCGGGATGATCACGCCGTTCTTGTCGGCATCGCCGCGCCGATCCGGGTTGCCGTTGTAGGCCAGGCCCAGGCCGTAGCGCGGCAGGTCGTCGGCACCGAAATAGTCGAGTTGGGGTACCACCAGGGCCAGTTCGTCGCCACTGGCGGCGAGGAAGATGGCGTCGAGGTCGCCGCGGATGATGGGTTGAAACGGCCCGTCATTGGATTTCGTGCGGACTCGCAGCAAGCTGCGCAGTTCGCTGGAGAAATCCGTCTGGCCGGAGGCGAAGCGGGCGCGATCGACCACTTCGCCGCCGAGTAGCTGGAACTCATTGGCGAATGCCTCGCGGGTGCGCTCGCCCAAGTGATGGCCGGCCGAGAAGATGGCCGCGCGCCGGTGGCCGTCGGTCCACATGCGCCGAGCGACGGCGGCGGCATCCAGTTCCGGCGACAAGGAGAAGCTGATCACGCCGCGGGGCAGGGATTCGCCGGCCGGTGGCGAATTGAGGGCGATCGCCAGCGGGCCACCGGGCGGAAGTCCAGCCAGGGCGCCCAGTTGTTCCTTGAGGAGCGGGCCGATGATCACGGCGACCCCGGCCCGCCGAGCCTGTTCGATTGCGACCTTGGCGCCGATTCGGTCGCTGCCCGAGTCAAAGAAGAGCACGTCCCGGCCTCCGAGTGCGCCGTTCTCGCGGGCGTAGTCGATGCCGGCACGGATCTCGCGGGTGATGCCCGCATAGCGGTCGCCCTCCGGCAGAAGGACCGCGACCGGGCCCGTCTTGGCCGGCGCCGTCAGTTGAACCAAGGGCTCGGTGGCACCGAGCATTTCCACCAGGCCGCTCTCGATGGCCGGGTGCTCCCGGTGGCTGGCAATCCAGCTATCGATCTGTCCGGGTTGCTGGCGGTAGGTCAATGCCAGTTCCAGCCAGCCGGCAAACTGGCGACTGCCGGTGCCTTCGGCCTCGCGCTGCAGTTGGTCGGCTGGTACCTCGGTCAGCAGGTTCCAGAGACGGGCGTGGTTCGTTTCACGTGCTTTTTCGTCGAGCCGGTCGTCAACCGCGTCGTAGTAGCGGGCGGCGGTCAGCGGGTTGCCGAGCTCCGCCTCGAGTGCGCCTAGCAGGATCAGTCGGCGTCGTTCACTGTCCGAATCCAGTGGCAGCGGAATGCGGTGAATGGTGCGCCGGGCCTGCTCGGGGTCGCCGGCACTCCATTCGCCCAGTCCGCGCGCAATGGCCGCCCGGCGTGAATTGATGGCATCCCAGCGAGCCTGGGTGTCGGCCTGCTGATAGAGTTCGCGGGCCAGTTCCAGTTGGTGGGCGTCGATCGCCGTTTCCAGCGCGTTGAGTTGCTGCTCGGCGCGGGCGGCCCCGGAGAGGGTCTGCGACAGCGCCATCCGTGCCCGGGCGAGTGCCGCGGGGTCCTGGGCGCTGATGGCCTGGTCGACCTCTGCCTGGGCGGCCTGACGCTGGCCGTCCTGCGGCGAGGGGGCCATCTGGGCGCAGCCGCCCAAGGTCATCCCCAGGGTCAGCAGGGTGGCCAACAGGGCCAGCCGCGTGGCGGGGTGTGCGAGCGGGCTTGGGCGTGTCGGCATGTGGTCCGTCTCCGGTAACGTGACCCGGATGAAATCCGGGGAGTTCGATTCTGACTTCCGGTCGAGGTGGACCACCGGGGCGGTGGTTCGTTCGAGCCGGGTCGGGGAAAACGAAAATTCGTGAGTGAGTATAACCAAATGTCCAGTTCGAATGCGGGGTCGCGGCCAGTGGCCGAAACGGGCAGTCGTTGGGTCGAGCCCGGTCATCTCTACGTGGTCGCCACGCCGATTGGCAATCTCGCCGATATCAGCGAGCGGGCCGTGTCGGTTCTCAAGGGAGTGGATTTCATTGCCTGCGAGGACACACGGCATGCGCGGGTGTTGCTCGACCACCTCGGGGTGCGCAAGGAGCTAGTTGCGCTACACGAACACAACGAGCGTGGCGCGAGCGAGGCCATCAGTCGACGGCTGGGGGAGGGCCAATCCGCGGCCCTGATCAGTGATGCGGGCACGCCGGCGATCAGCGACCCGGGCGAGGTGCTGGTTCGTGTGCTGGTCGATGCGGGGGTGCCGGTGGTGCCGGTACCCGGGGCGTCGGCGGTGATCGCGGCCCTGTCGGCCGCCGGCCTGCCGGCCCGTCCATTCTGGTTCGAGGGCTTTTTGCCGGCTCAGGGCAAGGCGCGGCGAGATCGCCTCGATTGGCTTGCCGATATCGAGGCGACCCTGGTGTTCTACGAGGCGCCCCACCGGATCATCAAGAGCGTGGCCGCAGCCGCTGAGCACTTGGGTGGGGCGCGGCCGGCCGTGCTGGCCCGCGAGGTAACCAAGCGCTTCGAACAATTTGCCCATGGTTCGCTCGACGAACTCACCGATCGGCTGGCCAGCGGCGAGATCCCGGCACGGGGCGAATTCGTATTCCTGGTGGCCCCGGCAGCCAAGCAGGCGGATCCGTCGTCGGCCGAGGCAGAGGCGCTGATCTCGGCGCTGATCGAGGAAGGTGTCGCACCCAAGACCATCGCCCGGGTGGTTTCACGGACGACCTCGCTGGCTCGGAACGCGGTCTACGCCGAGGTGCTGGCGCGGCGCAAGGAATCCTGACCGCCACGTGCCGGGCATCCGGTGGGTTTGGCCGAGGCGAGGAACCATGATTGGCACACATGCTGCATAACCCCGTGAGCATCGACGCGGCGAGTGGTTTTCGCCGCCGCGACGGTCCAAACCGATGGCCCATATTGAGGTCCATACACAGGGGTTTAACCGCATGGCCTATTACCTCACCAGCGATGAAACACTTTGCGGCCAGCCGCCGTCCGCTCTTGCCGGCGCCGTCTCTCAGCGAACGCCGTTCCTGCGCCTGTCGACCGTCGAGGCTCCCAGCGAACGAGGGCAGGCGCTGCTTGGGTCGTTGTTGCGGTGCGTGAACGTCGCCGCGGCGCTCGATACGATCCGCACGCATGTCGAGGCGCTGCTGTCGGTGACGTCAATTTCCTGGCAGGTGGATGACGAGCGTTATTGTGGCTCAGTCTGCGAGCCGTCCGAGCACACCATCCCGGTTGCCTTGACGCTCGATGATCGTCCCTTCGGTCGGCTGCGGCTGCACAGCCGCCGGCCGGTTGGAGAGGAGGAGTTGGCGCAGCTGCGCGAGATGCTGACCGTGGTCGCCTACCCGTTGCGTAATCTGCGCATGCTCGAGCACGCCCTGATCGCCGCCGAACACGACGCGCTGACCGGGCTCAAGAACCGGCGTGCCTTCGACCTGGAACTCAAGGCGGTTCATGCCCGAGTGGCGCGATATGGCGGCCAGGCAAGTCTCTTGATCCTGGACATGACACGCTTCAAGGCGATCAACGATACCTACGGCCATGACGTGGGTGACCGGGCGCTGGCCCGCGTGGCCGAGGGACTCGATCGCTGCCTGCGCGAGACCGATAGCGCCTATCGCCTCGGCGGGGACGAATTTATGGTGATCCTGCCTGAAACCCCGAATCGGGGGGCGCAGCGTCTGGGTACGCGCTTGCTCGACTGGTTCCGTGATCATCCGCTGCGGGAACCCGGCGGTGAATGGGTGCCGCTCAAGGCCCGCATCGGGATGGCCCAGTTCCAAAAGGGAGAAGACGCGGACGACTGGTTCCGCCGCACCGACCAGGCGTTGTACGGCAATGCCGAGTCGACCGGGGCGAGCCGTCCTTTGGATCGCCTGGCCTAAGCAGACGCGCCTGGCATCCGCCAAGTTCGGGCAGGGGAGTGGCAAAACACCGCCAAACACGTGAGAATCGCGGACGTTTAAGCAAGACGGGGCCCAGCAAAGGGCACACTCCGGAAAATTAACGAGGTATGGGTAATGGCCGAAGGCGACGAGGAAGCCCCGGAAAAAAAGAAGGGCGGCAACAAGCTGGTTGTGATCTTGTTGGCGGTGTTGATCGTCGTGATCCTGGCGATCGGAGCGGTGGTGACGACCCTGTTGCTCACTGGCGGCGACGACAAGCCGGCCGGCGAGGGGGACGAAACGACCGAGCAGAGCGAGGAAGTCGAGGAGCCCAAGGGCCCGCCGATCACGGTTCCGCTGGGCGATCCGATCACGGTCAACCTGAGCAAGCCCAATGACGCCAATGTGCTGCAGGTGCAGCTCGACCTGGTTACCCGCGATCCGAAGGTCGAGGAGCTGATCAAGACGCAGCGCTCGCGGGTCGTCAATGACGTGATGCTCGTGCTAAGTGACGTCGACTCGGCCGAACTGCGTACCCGTGCGGGCAAGGAGGCACTGCAGGAGACGTTGACCGACGAGATCAACCGGATCTTCGAAGATGCCAGCGATCTCGAGCAACCGATCGAGAACGTCTATTTCACCAAGCTCCTGATGCAGTGATGCGCCGGGTGATCACCCCGGGGTCGGAGACACAGGGCCAACAGGCGCGAGGCGCTTATGTCTGAAGCCGATATCCTCTCCCAGGACGAGATCGACGCGCTGTTGAACGGCGTCGACGAGGGCGACGTCGAGACCGAGCAGGGGGTCGGGGATCCCACTCAGGCCAAGTCGTACGACCTCACCACCCAGGAGCGCATCGTCCGGGGCCGACTGCCGACCCTGGAGATGCTCAACGAGCGTTTCGCGCGCAGCCTGCGCATCCGGCTGGTCTCCATGTTGCGCCGTTCGGTCGAGATCTCGATCGAGGGCGTGGAGATGAGCAAGTTCTCGGAGTACATCCACACCCTGTTCGTCCCCACCTCGATGACGCTGATGCACGTGCGTCCGCTCAAGGGCCTGGGGATGTTCATGATGGAGTCGCGGCTGGTGTTCTCGCTGGTCGATAATTTCTTCGGCGGTTTTGGCATGCACGCCAAGATCGAGGGGCGAGACTTCACGCCCACCGAGCTGCGGGTCATCAAGCGGGTGCTCGAGCAGGCGACCGAGGAAATGCAGAACGCCTGGGCGGGTATCTATCCGATCCTGTTCGAGACCGTCAGCCACGAGATGAATCCGCAGCTGGCGAACATCGTCTCGGCAACCGAGGTGGTGGTGGTGTCGAGCTTCCGCCTTGAGGTCGAGGGCGGCTCGGGCAAGTTCGACTTCGTGGTGCCCTACTCGATGATCGAGCCGATCCGCGATCTGCTCGACGGCGGCATGCAGGGCGACCGGCTGGAAGTCGACGAACGCTGGACCAAGGCGCTCAAGCGAGAGCTGGGTTTTGCCGAGGTCGAGATGACCGCGCATCTGGCCGATGTGCGCATGTCGCTCAAGGATGTCGCCAACATGGAAGTCGGCCAGGTCATTCCCTTTGAGATGCCGGAGTATTCCACGCTCGCTTCCGACGGCTTGCCGCTTTACCGCGGCAGGATGGGGGTTTTCAAAGGCAACAAGGCGATCCGCGTCGAGGAGCCGGTCCCCGAGCGGCTCGAGCGGGCCGCGCATCCCAACGAGATCCTCCGGGCGCAGATTCCCGGAGTGAACCAAAAAGGAGATAAAGACGATGGCTGAAGAATCCAATAAGTCCCCCGATGACGATTGGGCGGCGGCCATGGCCGAACAGGGCGACACGGAGGACGATCAGGGCGCTGATAACCAGGCCGAGGCGGTCGACATGGAGCAGTTCAGCGAGGGTGGTCATGCCGACGATGACGAGAACCCGTTGAACTTCGACGTCATCATGGACGTGCCGGTCAATATCTCCATGGAAATCGGCCGGACCGCGATCAACATCCGCAACCTGCTCCAGTTGAACCAGGGGTCGATCGTCGAGCTCGACCGGCTGGCCGGCGAGCCGCTGGACGTGCTGGTCAACGGCACGCTGATCGCGCGTGGCGAGGTGGTGGTGATCAACGAGAAGTTCGGTATTCGCCTGACCGACGTGATCAGTCCGGCCGAACGTCTGCGCAAGCTGCGTTGATGATGCGCTTACTCCTTTCCCTGATGCTGTTGGTCATGGCCGGTCCGCTCCGGGCGGCGGAGGCCATTGACCCGCTGGCGCCGAGCTACCTGCTCAAGCTGGTGGTCAGCCTGATCCTGGTGCTGGTGCTGATGTTTGCGCTGGTGTGGGTGGTCAAGCGGGTCGGCCGGCTGGATGGTCGGGCGGGAAATTACCCGATGCATGTGCTCACCCAGATGTCGATTGGCCCGCGCGAGCGCATCCTGCTGGTGGCGGTGGGCGATCGGCAGATGCTGGTCGGTGTGAGCCAGGGCGCGATCGAGTCGCTGGGCTGGGTCGATCCACCACTCGAGCCCCGTCGGCGCGACGGTCAGAACCCGAGCTTCGGCGAGGCCTTCCAGGAACAGCTGGCCGCCCGCTTCGGCAAGCGTGGCCAGAGTGGCAAGGGGAGCTCGAACGATGGCTAGACTGCTAGGCGGGCTTCCCCTCCTGATGCTGGCCTTCGGCCTGTTCGGCGCGAGTGCTCCCGTGTTCGCCGAGCCGGGTCTGCCGGCGGTGACCTTGACCGAAAGTGAGGACGGCGGCACGCAGTACAGCCTGACGCTGCAGATCCTCGCCCTGATGACGGTGCTCACCCTGCTGCCGTCACTGTTGCTGATGATGACCTCATTCACGCGGATCATCATCGTGCTGGCGCTGTTGCGCCAGGCACTGGGTACCGTCCAGACGCCCTCCAACCAGATCCTGCTCGGTCTGGCGCTCTTCCTGACGCTGTTCATCATGGCGCCGGTGTTTCAGACTGCCTACGACGAGGGCGTCGGCCCGTACATGGCCGAGGAGATCGGCGCCATGGAGGCGATCGACCGCGCCGCGCAGCCGTTGCGCACCTTCATGCTCAACCAGACCCGCGAGACCGATATCGCGCTCTACCAGGAGATCGGTGACTACCCGGACTTCGAGACGCCCGACGATGTGCCCCTGACGGTGCTGATGGCCGCCTTCGTCACCTCCGAACTCAAGACCGCCTTCCAGATCGGCTTCCTGATCTTCATCCCGTTCCTGATCATCGATCTGGTGGTCGCCTCGGTGCTGATGTCGATGGGCATGATGATGCTCTCGCCGATGATCGTCTCGCTGCCTTTCAAGATCATGCTGTTCGTGCTGGTTGACGGATGGGCCCTGTTGATGGGCACGCTCGCGTCAAGCTTCTACATGGGAGGCTGACCATGCAGGCAGCTCGAAAAACCTGTTGCGCCACCCGATGGCTGCGTCACGTGCGGACTCGGGACATCCATGTCCCTCGCGGGCGCAAGCGAGGCTTGCGTCCCGAATGGCATCCCGGCCATTCCGTCGCTCGCTCCTGTCGAGTCGCCGGGAGCGAATCGAGGCGCACGACGTGCGCTCGAAGAGCACAGGCCATGGATGGCCTATGTCTGCCTATCCAACTGATATGTCTCGTCGCTCGCTGGATGCGAAGCAGGCGTATGCCAGCGGCTCCTTGCACTCGGGCGGCTCACGACGATTTTTCGAGGTGCCTATGAGTCCCGATACCGTTATCGATCTCACCCGCCAGGCCCTGATGGTCATCCTCTACCTGGCCATGCCTATCCTGCTCACCGCACTCGCGGTCGGTCTGTTGATCGGCATGTTCCAGGCGGCGACCCAGATCAACGAGATGACCTTGAGCTTCATCCCGAAGATGATCGCGGTGGTGGTCGCTATCCTTCTGGCCGCACCGTGGATGTTGCAGGTGATCGTCGATTTCACCGAGCGGCTGTTTCACAACATCCCCTCGCTGATCGCCTGAGGAACGCGGTTTGGAGCTGGCGAGCGAGCAGATTCTCGGCTGGACCGCCACCTATCTGTGGGTGCTGGTGCGGGTCGGGGCAATGCTCATGGTCGCGCCAATCTTCGGCTCGCAGTCCTTGCCGATGCGTATCCGACTGCTGATCGCGCTGGCGGTGACCTTGGTGATCACGCCGATGGTGCCCGAGATCCCGCCGGTCGATCCGCTCTCGATCGCGGGGTTCACCATGATCGTCCAGCAGGTGCTGATCGGCGTGGCGATGGGCTTCATCCTTAACTTGGTGATCTCCGCCTTCGTGGTGGCCGGCGAATCGATCGCCATGAGCATGGGTCTGGGTTTCGCCCAGACGGTCGATCCGCAGAACGGCGTGAGCGTGCCGTTGATCTCGCAGTTTCTGACCATCGTGGTCACCCTGCTGATGGTGGCACTCAACGTGCCGGCGATGATCGTCAAGATGCTGGCGGACTCGTTCACCATCCTGCCGGTATCGCCCGTCGGTTTGACGGCCGAGGACTTCCGCGCGATCGCCTGGTTCGGTCAGCAGATGTACATCAACGCGGTGCTGGTCGCCTTGCCGGTGGTGACCACGCTGCTGATGGTGAACCTCGCCATGGGCGTGATCACGCGCGCCGCGCCGCAGATGAACATCTTCTCGGTGGGTTTCCCGGCCACCCTGATGATCGGCTTTTTCCTCCTGTTCCTTGCCGCCCCCCTCTGGTTCCCGAACGTGGAACAGTTCGTGCATCAGTCGTTCGTGCTGATCACGGAAATCCTGAGGTGAGTTGGTGGCGGAGAACGAGAACGGCCAGGAAAAGACCGAAGAACCCAGCGAGAAACGCCTGCGCGACGCCCGCGAGAAAGGGCAGGTCGCCCGTTCGCGTGAACTCAACTCCTTCCTGCTGACCGTCGGGTCCGCCGCGGTATTCCTGGTGTTCGGCGGCCAGATGATGCTGGGGCTGGCCGAGGTCGTGCGTGACTCGTTCATCATTTCGCGCGCCGATGTCTTCGATCAGGCGGCGATGTTCTCGCGGCTGGCCAACGCGTTTGCCAACGGTTTTCTCGCCTTCGTGCCGATCTTCTTCGCCACGGTCGTGCTGGCCGTGGTCGCCTCGATTGCCGTGGGGGGCTGGAATTTCTCCACCCAGGCGATGGCGCCGAAGTTGTCCAAGATGGATCCCATCGCGGGGCTCAAGCGGATTTTCGGCGTCAAGGCGCTGATGGAGCTGGGCAAGACCTTCGCCAAGTTCGTCTTGATTGCCGCCATCGCCGTGGCGGTGTTCTTTGCCTTCGATGCGCATTTCATGAGCCTCGGCCTGCAGCCGTTCGATGCCGCCCTGGCCCACGCCGGTTGGCTGATCGGCTGGGGCTTTCTCGCCGTCTCGTTTGGGCTGCTGCTGGTGGCGTTGGTCGATGTGCCCTTCCAGATCTGGCAACACAACAAGCAGCAGCGCATGACCTTTCAGGAGGTCAGGGACGAGCACAAGGACACCGAGGGCCGGCCCGAGATCAAGCAGCGTATCCGCCAGACCCAGATGCAGATGTCGCAGCGCCGGATGATGGAGGCGGTTCCCGAGGCCGACGTGGTGGTCACCAACCCGACCCACTACGCGGTGGCGCTCAAGTACGACGCCGAGGGCGTGGGGGCGCCGATCGTGGTGGCCAAGGGGGTCGACGAGATGGCGCTCAACCTGCGCAAGATCGCCGCATCCCACGGGGTCGAGATATTCGAGGCCCCGCCATTGGCACGGGCCTTGTATACGCATGTCGAGATCGACGAGGTGATCCCCGCCGCGCTCTACACCGCGGTGGCCCAGGTGCTGGCCTACGTCTACCAGCTCAAGGAGGCCGCTCGCGGCACCGGACAGACGCCGGGGCGTCCGGATCCCGAGGTGCCTGACGGCTTCGACGTGCCGGCAACCGACTGACGACCCGCTCGATCGATGAATCCCAACGCAACCGCAGCCAAGAAGAACGCGTCCAGATGAAACCCAGCCCGAACAATTTCAGCTTCGCCCGCCTGGGCAACACCCTGCGTCAGTATCGCGGGCAGGGGATCGGGCCGCCGGTCATGATCATCATGCTGCTGGCGATGGTGATCGTGCCGCTGCCGCCGCTGGGTCTGGACGCCCTGTTCACTTTCAACATCACGTTGTCGCTGATCATCCTGATGGTGGTGCTCTACGTGGGCAAGCCGCTGGATTTCGCCATCTTCCCGACCGTCATCCTGATCGCGACCCTGCTGCGACTGGCGCTCAATGTCGCCTCCACCCGCGTGGTGCTGCTCAACGGTCACGAGGGGCCGGGCGCGGCCGGCAGCGTGATCGAGGCGTTCGGCAACTTCGTCATCGGCGGCAACTACGCCGTCGGCCTGGTGGTGTTCATCATTTTGATGGTGATCAACTTCGTGGTGATCACGAAAGGCGCCGGGCGGGTGTCCGAGGTATCCGCACGCTTTACGCTCGATTCGCTGCCCGGCAAGCAGATGGCGATCGACGCCGACCTCAACGCGGGCATTCTCAACCAGGAACAGGCGCGGGATCGGCGCGAGGAAATTGCCTCGGAGGCCGATTTCTACGGCTCGATGGATGGTGCCTCGAAGTTCGTGCGCGGCGATGCCATCGCCGGCATCCTGATCGTGTTCATCAACGTGATCGGCGGATTGCTGATCGGTGTCGCACAGCACGGCATGCCGTTCGGCAACGCCGCCGAGACCTACGTCCTGCTGACCATCGGTGACGGGCTGGTCGCCACTATCCCTTCCCTGCTGATCTCGACTGCCACGGCGATTATCGTCACGCGGGTCACCGCCTCGAAGGAGGACATGGGTCAGCAGGTTCAGAGACAGATGTTCTCCGATCCCCGGGTGCTGGGTGTGGCCGCGGGCCTGATGGCCGGCCTTGGCCTGGTGCCGGGGATGCCCAACGTCGCCTTCCTCGGCCTGGCCGCCTTGGCCGGTGGTGGCGCCTGGCTGGTGTCGCGTCGCCAGGCGACCGAGGCCGCTGAGAAGGCAGTGGCCGAGGCCGCCCCGGCGGAGGCCAAACCTGAGGTCAAGGAGCTGACCTGGGACGATGTGCCGCCGGTGGACCTGATTGGCCTGGAGGTGGGCTACGGCCTGATCCCACTGGTCGACCGTAACCAGGGTGGCCAGCTGATGCCGCGCATCAAGGGTGTGCGCAAGAAGCTGTCGCAGGACCTGGGCTTCCTGATCTCGACCGTTCACATCCGTGACAACCTCGATCTCAAGCCCAACGAGTACCGCATCAGCCTCAACGGCGTGCCGATCGGCACCGCCGAGATCTTCCCCGACCGCGATATGGCGATCAATCCGGGCCAGGTCTCCGGCGACATCAAGGGTATCCAGACCACCGACCCGGCCTTCGGCCTGAAGGCCTACTGGATCGACCGCGGCCAGAAGGAGGAGGCGCAGGCGCTGGGCTATACCGTGGTCGATCCGGCCACCGTGGTGGCGACCCACCTGTCGCAGATCCTCGGCGACAACGCCGCCGACCTGTTCGGCTACGAGCAGGCGCAGCAGTTGCTCGACACGCTCAAGCAGAACTCGCCCAAGTTGGTTGAGGATCTGGTGCCCAAGACCCTGCCGATGACGACCATTGTCGAGGTGCTCGGGCAGCTGCTTTCCGAGCGGATTCCGATCCGCGATATCCGCACGATTGCCGAAACCTTGACGATCCAGGGGCAGCGCACCCAGGACGTCGGGGAATTGACGGAGAGCGTGCGCATGGCGCTGGGCCGGATGATCGTCCAACACATCAATGGCTTGGCGCCGATCGTGCCGGTGATCACGCTGGATCCACAGTTGGAACAGCTCTTGCTTAATAGTACCCAGCGCGGGAATCAGGCCCCCGGAATCGAGCCCGGCCTGGCCGAGCGGCTGCACAAGTCGCTCAAGGATGCGGCCGAGCGTCAGGAGCAGAGTGGCAATCCGGCCATTCTCCTGGTGGCTCCACAGATTCGCAGCTGGCTCTCGCGCATGGTCCGGCATTCGATCCCGACGCTCAGCGTGCTGAGCTATCACGAGATACCGGACAACAAGGAAATACGCGTGGTGGCGAGCGTCGGCAACCAGAACGATGGCTGACAACTCGACCGCACAACCCAACCGCTAAGGGTCTGGTGGATACATGAAAATCAAGCGAATCATCGCCAGTGACATGCGTGAGGCCATGCGCCAGGTGCGGCGCGTGTTCGGTGACGAGGCGGTCATCCTCTCCAACAAGCCGGTCTCCGGCGGGGTGGAGGTGATTGCCGCGATGGACTTCGACGAGAAGGCGATCCAGCTGGCAGCCGCCCAGCAGTCGGCCAGCCGGATTGCCGGGGCCTCGGAGCGGCCAGCGGTCAAGGCCGAGCGCGCCGCGCCGGAACAAGCGCCGCGTCCGGCGCAGCCGACTGCGGCCGAGTCCGAGCGGGACGAGGCCGGCGATACCGCGCCCAAGACCACCGCCGAGATGCTTGCCGAGCGTAGCCGGCGAGCGGAATCGGCTGGTTCGACCGCGTCGGCCGGCGCCGGCAATGCTGCCTCGTCCCCGGGCGAGACCGACGACGACCGCGCCGCGTTCTCCGAGGCGCTGGCCGCCTGGAGCGAGCAGCAGGCCGGCGCGTCCGCCGAGTCCGTTGCGACAGAGGTTGCCGATGAGCCGGTTGCCCGCTCGAGCAAACGAACCCCGTCCCACTGGGACTGGCTGGTCGAGGATCAGGGTGCGGCCGAGGGCCAGCTGTCGACGCTGACCGAGGAGGTGGCGCAGTTGCGAGACCTGTTCGAACGGCAACTGTCGGTAATGGAGTGGCATCGTTTCAGCCAGGCGCACCCCGCCGAGGTCTCGACCGTCCAGCGGCTGCAGGATATCGGGCTGCCGACCGGGCTGGCACGTGATCTTGGTCGTGCCGCGGCCCAGGCCAAGCCCGACCGCGCCTTCGTCGAGGCACTCAAGATGCTGGGCGAGCAGCTCGAGCATCGTGCCGAGGACCCGGTCGAAGCCGGTGGCGTCTATGCCTTCGTCGGCCCGACCGGCGTGGGCAAGACCACCACGCTGGCCAAGCTGGCCGCCCGCGCGGTGCTGCACCGTGGGCGCGACTCGGTGGCGCTGATCAGCACCGATCGCTTTCGCATCGGCGCCCAGGAGCAGTTGCGCAACTACGCGCGTATCCTTAATGTGCCGCTGCATATCGCGCGTGACGAAACGCATCTGGCGCAATTGCTCGAGGCCGTGTCCGATCGGCACCTGGTGCTGATTGACACCTCCGGGATGTCGCAGCGCGACTTTCGTATGATGCAGAAACTCGAGGCCCTGATGGGCGCGGGCGAGGCGGTCAAGCTGCTGCTGGTGCTCTCGGCCAATGCCCAGTACCCGGCACTCGAGGACGTCAAGAAACGCTTCGCCGGGCTGCCTTTGCACGGCACGGTGCTGACCAAACTCGATGAGACCGTCCTGCTCGGCGGCGGCTTGGCTGCCCTGGTGCGCCCGCTGGCCGGTGTCGACGGCGAGCCGCGTCGTCTGCCGCTGGTTTGCGCGGGTGTTGGGCAGCGCGTCCCGGAAGACCTCTGGTTCCCGAAGGCGGCCGATCTGATCAAGCAGGCCCTGGAAATGGGCCAGTCACAACTCGAACACACCGACCGGGATGATCCGCTGTGGATGCTCAATCAAGCCGGATGACAACCCAGCCCGCCATTAGCGGCCACGACCAGGCCGACGGGGCGCGCCACGCCAATGCCAATCGCCCGGTGCGGGTGATCGCCGTGACCAGCGGCAAGGGTGGCGTGGGCAAGACCAATGTCTCGGTCAATCTGTCCGTGGCACTCGCGCGCAGCGGCGAGCGGGTGGTGCTGATGGATGCCGACCTGGGACTCGGGAACGTCGACGTTCTGCTTGGTCTACAGTCGCGGGGCAATTTGTCCCATGTGCTTGCCGGCAAGGCGACCCTCGACGAAATCATGCTCGAAGGCCCCGAGGGCATCGGCATCCTGCCGGCGGCCAGCGGGGTGGCCAGCATGGCCGGCCTGACGGCCGCCGAGAACGCCGGGCTGATCTCGGCCTTCTCCGGCCTGCGCTGGCCGGTCGACACCCTGGTGGTCGACTCGGCCGCGGGCATCGCCGACTCGGTGGTGCGCTTCGCCGAGGCCGCCAGCGAGGTCGTGGTGGTGGTCTGTGACGAGCCGGCCTCGATCACCGATGCCTACGCAGTCATCAAGGTGCTCTCGCGCGAACATGACGTGACCCGCTTCCACGTGGTGGCCAACATGGTGCGTGATGCCGCCGAAGGGCGACGTCTGTTCGAGAAGCTTTCGGTGGCCGCCAAGCGATTCCTCGACGTGACGCTCACCCACATGGGGTCGGTGCCGTTCGACGATTACCTGCGTCGGGCCGTGCAGCGTCAGAAGACCGTCGTTCAGCTTTACGGCGGTGCCAAGTCGACCCAGGCATTCACGGCGATGGCGGACAAGGTCAACCAGTGGCCGGTGCCACGCGGGCCGAAGGGGCAGTTGCAGTTTTTCGTCGAGCGACTGGTGAACAACGCCGAGCTGGACCCCGAGAACCTGTTATGAATGCACGCGCCATGTATCAGAACGTTCAGGCCGGATCGACCGAGGCCCTGGTGGCCAAGCACGCTGATCTGGTCAAGCGGGTGGCCTTTCACCTGCTCGGGCGTCTGCCCTCCCACGTCCAGGCCGAGGATCTGATTCAGGCGGGCATGGTCGGGCTGCTCGATGCCGCCCGCCTGTTCGATGGCGACAAGGGCGCTTCGTTCGAGACCTACGCCGGCTTGCGCATTCGCGGCGCGATGCTCGACGAGGTGCGCCGCAACGACTGGGCACCGCGCTCGGTCTACCGTCGCCAGCGGGAAATCGCGCAGACGGTAGCCGCCATCGAGTCCGACACCGGTCGCGAGGCCCGAGATGCCGAGGTCTGTGAGCGCATGGGCATCACCCTCGACGAATACCACGCCGCCATCAGCGATTCCTCCTCGGTGCACGTGGGCTCGCTGGATCACGGTGGCGAGGGGGAAAACGAGACCTTCGACATCGCCGATCTCAACAGCCAGCAACCCGACGAGGCACTGGCCGAGGGGCATTTTCAGCGCGACCTGGCCGGTTGCATCGATGAACTACCCGAGCGGGAAAGACTGGTGATGTCCCTGTACTATGTCGAGGAACTCAATCAGAAAGAGATCGGCGCGGTGCTCGGCGTGAGTGAATCGCGCGTCTGCCAGATTCACAACAAGGCGATCATGCGGCTCAAGACCGCGATGAACGCCTGGAAATAGCAGGTCGGGTGCGGAAAGGGCTCAATCTTTTCCGGTTGGCGCCGATAGAACCTCATACCCACGTTCGAACAAGGCAATCTGCCTGGTACTGACACACGATCCCAGGGGCGAAAATGGACCGAAACATGAAGATCCTCGTGGTTGACGACTTCTCCACGATGCGTCGGATCATCAAGAACCTCCTCAAGGAGCTTGGCTTCACGAACCTCGAGGAGGCCGACGATGGCCAGACGGCATTGCCACTGCTCAAGCAGGGCAATTTCGATTTCCTCGTGACCGACTGGAACATGCCGGGAATGACCGGCATCGACCTGTTGCGGGCGGTCCGTGCCGACCCGGAGCTCGTCAGTCTGCCGGTGCTCATGGTGACCGCCGAGGCCAAGCGCGAGCAGATCGTGCTCGCCGCCCAGGAGGGCGTGAACGGCTACATCGTCAAGCCGTTCAACGGGGCCACGCTCAAGGCCAAGATCGACAAGATCTTCGAACGCGTCGAATCATAGGGGCGCGGAATGACTCAAGCACGAGAGCATGAATTTCAGCCGGTGGTCGGCCGTGAGAAGCGATTGGCCGACGCCCGCGCCTTGGTCGAGGCGATCGAGAACGAGGACACGCCGGCAGAGGCCCAGCTGATCGGTGAGCTCACCGCCGCCTACTCGGGCAACATCTTCGACGAGGTCGGTCGGATGACGCGCGAGGTCCACGACACCCTCAAGAGCTTTGCCGAGGACGAACGGCTCGGGGTGCTGGCCGAGGACGAGATGCCGGACGCGCGGGACCGCCTGCGCTACGTGATCACCCTGACCGAACAGGCCGCGACCCGCACCTTGTCGATCACCGAGGACGCCACGCCTACGGCCGAGCAGATCGTCGATCGCTCGCAGCGTCTCAAGGACGAACTGGCTAAAGTCGCCGCCAGCGAAGCCGATAACGCTCGCCTGGGGGGAGTGGTCGAGTCGATGTCCCGCTACCTGGACTCGGCCACGACCTGTGGCGAGCGACTCAAGGGTCAGCTCACCGAGATCATGATGGCCCAGGAGTTCCAGGATCTGTCCGGTCAGCTCCTGATGCGGGTGATCGACCTGCTCGAGCAGCTTGAGGAAAAGTTGGTCGGGCTGTTGCAGATTACCGCCCCGGTTCGTGGCGCCAAGGCAGAAGACGGCAAGTCGGCCCCGGCCGAGCGTGCCGAGGATGGCGTCGGGCCGCAACTGCCCAGCGCCGGCGACAACGTGGTCAAGAACCAGGACGACGTCGACGATCTACTCGCCAGCCTGGGTTTCTGACCCGGTCGGTCGAGGGAAATGCCCCGCCTAGCGGGCCGGGCAGGAACGTGGCGCTCCGCGCTGGGGCGTCACAGAGCGAATGAGAGGCAAGCATGGCATTCGAAGCCGACAACGAGCTGTTGCAGGATTTCCTGATTGAGGCCGGTGAACTGCTCAACGGGCTCGATCAACAGCTGATCGAGCTGGAGCAATCGCCCGATGACGCGGACCGGCTCAACTCGGTGTTCCGCGCCTTCCATACGATCAAGGGCGGGGCCGGCTTCCTCGAGGTCCATCCATTGGTGGAAGTCTGTCACCGCGCCGAGGACATCTTCAACCTGCTGCGCAATCACGAAATCACCATGAACAGCCGGATCATGGACGTGATGCTGCAGGTAATCGACCTGCTCAATCGCATGTTCGACTCCCTGCGCGGCGGTCAGTATCCGGAGGCCGTCTCGAAAGCATTTCTCAAAGAGATTGAAGCACTGGGGCATCAGGACGTAGCGGCACCGACTCCCACCACACCTGCCGAGCCGGCCCCGAGTGACGACGCCCCGGCCGACGAGCCGATGGCAGTGGCCGATGAGGACGACGCCTTTGACCGCATGCTGGCCGACCTGGACGCGGCCGAATCCGAGGCACCGGCGGCTAGCAGTGACGCAGGTGAGGACCTGATCAGCGACGATGAGTTCGAGAGCCTGCTCGATGAGCTTCACGGTAAGGGCCAGTTTCAGGCCCCGGCGGCAGAAGCGGATGCGGCCGTCTCCGAGAAGGCGGCTGGCGCCGCGGATTCCGACGAGATCACCGACGAGGAGTTCGAGGCGGTGCTCGACGAGCTTTACGGCAAGGGCAAGGGGCCGACGGTGACTGCGCCTGAAGCGGACGAAAAGCCGGCTGAACCCGCCGCTCCCGCTTCGAAGCCGGCGCCGCCCCAATCGGCCGCCAAGCCCGCCACTGTGCCGGCCAAGCCCGATGCCAAGCCCCAGAGTGACTCCCAGGGCAATACAACGCCGGGCAACCCCAAGGCGGCAGAAGCCCACAAGGCGCCGGTGGAAACCACCGTGCGTGTGGATACCGAGCGACTCGACAGCATCATGAACCTGGTGGGGGAGTTGGTGTTGGTGCGCAACCGCATGAACACCCTCAAGACGACCTTCGAGAACGAGGAGATTTCCTCGGTAATCGCCACGCTCGACATGGTGACCTCCGACCTGCAAGGGGCGGTGATGAAGACCCGCATGCAGCCGGTCAAGAAGGTCTTCGGTCGCTTCCCACGGGTGGTGCGGGATACTGCGCGCACCTTGGGCAAGGAGGTCAACCTGGAGCTCGAGGGCGAGGACACCGATCTCGACAAGAACCTGGTCGAGGCGCTGGCCGATCCCCTGATTCACCTGGTGCGCAATGCCGTCGACCACGGCATCGAGATGCCGGACGACCGCGAGGCCAATGGTAAGGATCGCGCCGGCACCGTGTTGCTGTCAGCGGCGCAGGAAGGCGATCACATTCGCCTGTCCATCCAGGACGACGGTGCGGGGATGGATGCCGAGGTGTTGCGTCGCAAGGGCGTTGAGAAAGGGATCGTCGATGCCGAGACCGCCGAGCGCCTCACCGACCAGGAATGCTTCGAGCTGATACTGCATCCGGGGTTTTCCACCAAGGAGCAGATCTCGGATATCTCCGGCCGCGGTGTGGGCATGGACGTGGTCAAGACCGCGATCACCAAGCTCTCGGGCACCATCAGTATCGATTCGGCGCAGGGCGAAGGCACGCAGATCAACATCAAGGTGCCGCTGACGCTGGCCATCCTGCCGACGCTGATGGTGATCGTCTCCGGTCGCAAGTACGCCATTCCGCTGTCGGTGGTCAACGAGATCTTCGAGATGGCCGACAAGGAAGTGAACGTGGTCGACGGTCAATCGACCATCACCGTTCGGGATCGCGCCGTGCCGCTGTTCCGCATGACCGAGTGGCTGGCCTTGCGTGGCGAGACACCGGGTACGCGCTGCGAGACCGACCAGGTGGTCATGGTCCAGCACGGCGCGCAACTGATGGCCCTGGTGGTCGACTCGGTGATCGGTCAGGAAGAAGTCGTAATCAAGCCGCTGGGCGAGCTGCTGCGCGTGGTCGACGGTTTTGCCGGTGCGACCATCACGGGTGACGGGCACATCGCCCTGATCCTCGACCTGCCCGGCATGGTGCGACGCAACACGGGACGCGGGCGTCAACGCCTGCGCTCGGTGGCCTGACCGATGCCGATACGCCTTCTGATCGTCGACGACTCGGTATTCTTTCGCCGCGCCTTGCGGGAGGTCTTCTCCAGCGACCCGCGGCTCGAGGTCGTGGGCGAGGCGTCCAATGGTCGCCAGGCCGTGCTCAAGGCCTGCGAACTCAAGCCCGACATCATCACCATGGACGTCGAGATGCCGATCATGGATGGCATCTCGGCGGTGCGGCAAATTGCCGAACGCTGCCCGACCCCGATCCTGATGCTTTCGGCCCTGACCAAGGCTGGTGCCGAGGCCACGCTGGACGCGATCGATGCTGGCGCGGTCGATTTCTTCCCCAAGAACGGCGATGACCCAGAGGATACGCTGGCCCGCTCCGGGCGGCGGTTATGTTCACGGGTGCGGATGCTGGCCCTGCGCTCGCAGCGGGGATCGGCATCCTCTCCCGGCAGCGTGCGCCACGAAACGACCCCGGCTGCCGCCGACTGGCGCCACCGTGGCGGCCGCGGCACGCCGAGTGGGTTTCTCAGTCGCCAGGGGCTGGTGGTGATCGGTGCCTCGACCGGGGGCCCTGCGGCGGTGCCGGCGGTCCTCGGCAAGCTGCCGGCGGACTTCTCCGTGCCGATCGTGATTGCCCAGCACATGCCTGGCGCCTTCACCGGCCCGTTCGCCCAGCGGCTGAACGACTCCATGCCGATTCGGGTGGTCGAGGCATCCGACGGCGAGATGCTGCGTCCGGGCACGGCCTATGTCATTCCGGGCGGCCGGCACGGGGAGTTGGCTGGTCGGCCTGGCGCCTACAAACTCAACCTGCGTGATCCGGTGGCCGAGGAACATTACCGACCCAGTGTGACCCTGGCGTTCTCCTCGGCCGCCCGTGTTGCCGGTGACGATTTGCTGGCGGTCGTGTTGACCGGTATGGGAGACGACGGCGCCGAAGGGGCCCGTCAGATCACCGCGGCGCGCGGTCATGTCTGGGCACAGGATCAGGCCACCAGTGTCATCTACGGGATGCCGGCGGCCGTGGCCAAGGCAAACCTGGCCGAATCGATCCTGCCGTTGGGGCAGATCGGCGCGGCCATCGGAGGGGCGTTGCGATGAAAATCTGGGCAGTTGCCAATCAGAAGGGCGGGGTGGGCAAGACCACCACGAGCGTGAGCCTGGCCGGCCACTTGGCCCGCGAGGGCAAGCGGGTGTTGCTGGTCGATCTCGACCCGCACGGCTCGATGACGGTCTACTTCGGCATGGAGCCCGAGGCACCGGGGGCGAGCGTCTACTCGCTGTTCAAGTCGGCCGCCGAAGGTCAGCGGCTCGACCCGGCGCGCGTGGTGCATCCCACGGCGTTCGACGGCATCAGCCTGATGCCCGCCTCGACGGCCCTGGCAACCCTGGATCGACAGCTGGGCATGCGTGACGGCATGGGACTGGTGCTCAAGCGCTCGATCGACCGGATCCGTGACGATTACGACTACGTCCTGATCGACTGCCCACCGATCCTGGGTGTGACCATGGTCAACGCCCTGGCGCTGGCGGAATTCCTGATCGTGCCGGTCCAGACCGAGTTTCTGGCCCTCAAGGGGCTCGAGCGGATGCTGCGTACCCTGGCGATGGTGCAGCGATCGCGGCGTGACCGGCTGGAATACGTGATCCTGCCGACCATGTTCGACCGCCGTACGCGTGCCTCGCACGACACGCTGCGCCTCCTGCATGATCGTTACCACGACGATGTCTGGACCGACGTTATCCCGGTCGACACCCAGTTCCGCGAGGCAAGTCGCCAGGGCAAGCCCTTGCCGATGATTCACCCCGACGCCCGCGGGAGCGAGGCGTATCGACAATTTCTTCACTGGCTGGAGGCCCATGTCGGTGGTCAGGCGATGGCTCCGGCTGCCGAACTGGGTGCCAGCGGTGCCCGTCTGCAGGAGTCCCGCTGATGGCCGCCGAAAAACAGACTGACAGCCGGCGAGCGATCGTCGACCAGGACGCTGCAATCACGGCCTATCTTGATGGTCTGCTGCGTGACCCCGACGCCGATGACGCAGCGGAAAGCAGCGCGCCGCGCAAGTCCCCCGGTCTCAAGGTGATCAATGTGCCGGAGTCGCCAGCTGCCAGCGAGCCGCCGGTCGACGAGAGTCCGGTGGCGGTACCGGAAAACGCCCCATCCGAGCGGGCCGCGGCCGTCGAGGCCCCTCACGCCGCCGATGTTGAACCATCGATGGCGTCGGTCGAGTCCGAGGAGATGGGCGCAGTCGCTGGCGAGACGGGTGTGCCGGAGCCGGCCGCTCTCGAGGTGGCGGATCAGGAGGCGCCGACCACCGCCCCCGAGCCGGCCACCCTGGCTGAATCACCGCCCGAGTCAGACACCACAAAGGCCGACACCACCGAATCGAGCCAGGCGGCGGAGGATAGTCCTTCGGACAGCCCCTGGGGCTGGCTGCGTATCGGCGGGATGACGATGGCGATCCCCGTTGATGCCATCGAATCGCGTCACCCCGACCCGGCCCTTGATCCGGTGCCAGGGGCGCCCCCCCAGGTGGCCGGTGCCTTGTCCGTTGACGGACGCCCTCGGTTGATCCTGTCGTTGGCATCGCTCCTGGGCAGGCAGGGCTCCGCCGATGCCGAGACCGAGGTGCTTCTGTTGGGCAAGGGCGGCTTGTGGGGAGTGGCCGGCGAGCGTGTCGAGCAACCGCCCGAACTGCACGAGAAGTCCGTGGAGTGGCGCAGTGAGGCACAGCGAACGACTCGCCGGCCGTGGCTTGCCGGCACGGCTTCGGCGGCGGGCGTGGCCGTACTTGACGTGGTTGGCCTGCGGGCGGCCCTGAAGGCGTCCCGGTAGGCGATCCAAGAGGTGAAACAGATGATGAATCAAGCGATGCAAAAGACCCGGACCCCGGAAGAGTACGACGAGGAATTCGAGGCGCAGGACCAGGGGCCGTTGTCGCGCTGGGTCAACTTCACGGTCGACGACGAAACCTACGCCCTGAATGTGCTTGACGTTCAGGAGGTCCTGCGGGATGCCGAAATCACCCCCATCCCGGGGGCGCCGGATGCCATTATCGGCATTATCAATCTGCGCGGTAACGTGGTCACCGTGGTCGACGCGCGCATCTTCTTTGGCCTTGAAGACAAGGCCTGGGACGAGAACAGCCGCATCATGGTCATCGAGGTGGCCTCGGGGGAGATCGTCGGTCTGGTGGTCGATAGTGTGGCCGAAGTGATCGCCCTGCCGCAGACGGCGGTCGATCAGGCCATGATGGCCGTGGCCGATGATCGCGCCCGTCATATCCTCGGCATCGTGCCCCAGGATGAGAAATTGATTATCCTTGTCGACATGAAGAGCCTCTCCGACATCGCTGCGACATGATCGTATCGCCTCCGCCCCTCTGGCTTGCCGCCGCCGCGCTGATCCTGGGCCTGGTCGTCCTGCTGGTCACGCTGTCCCTGCACCGAGGTCTCAAGCGGGCCCAGTTCACGCGTGAACGATGGTTTCAGGCTCAGATGGAGCGCCTCGAGCGCGAGCATCGTGGCCTTGAGTCTGCGCTGGCGGGTTTCGGGCGGCACATCGATCAGATCGACGAGCGTGTCGAGACGCTGGGCGAGCGCATCACCCAGCTCAACGCCCGGATCGATGCCGTCGCCTCGGACGACGATGAGCCCGGCTTCGGGCACGCCTTGCGGTTGGCCTCGCAGGGGCGGGTAAGTGTCGATGAACTGATCGAGGACTTCGGTCTGTCGGAGAGCGAGGCGCGTCTGTTGATGCGGGTCAACCGTCCCGAGGAAGATCGGCACTTCTCGCCCTGACTCGCCCGCCCTCCCTGCCCGAATCGGCAGCCAATCATCAGAAATGCAAAAGGCCCGCCGAATCGGCGGGCCTTTGTCGTCGTGGCAGCCGAATGTCGATCAGTCCTCGGCGGCGCGCTCGGCGGCAGCCTCGCGGATTGCCTGGCGCAACTGCTCACGCACGGGTGCGGTATCCGGGCGTTTGCCGTGCCAGATGGCGAAGCTCTCGGCCGCCTGCTCGACCAGCATGCCCAGGCCGTCGAGCGCCCGCGCTCCACGTGCCTCGGCCCATTCCATGAACACGGTCGGTTCGGCCCCGTAGGCCATGTCGTAGGCCGCCGTGCCCGCGCCGATCAGCCCATCCGGCAGGGGCGGCAGCTGGGCGCTCAGGCTCGCCGGCGTGGCGTTGATGATCAGGTCGAAGCGGCTTTCCTCGATTTCTGCCAGCGGACAACCGGAGAGCAGGCAGTCGCCGGCGGCATCGCTGAATTCCTCGACCAGTCCGTGGGCGCGATCGGGATTGCGGTTGGCGATCACCAGCTCCTGCGGGGCCTCGTGAAGCAAGGGGGCGAGCACACCACGCGTGGCGCCACCGGCCCCCAAAATCAGCACTCGACCGCCGGCGACATCGACGTCGTGGAAGGCCAGGTCATTCACCAGGCCGACCCCATCGGTGTTCTCGGCGTAAATGGGCTCGTCCGCGCTCTCGGGGAACACCAGGGTATTGGCCGCCAGGGCCCGCTGGGCTCGCTCGCTGTGCCGATCGGCGAGATCGAAGGCCTGCAGCTTGAACGGCACGGTGACGTTCATGCCGCGACCACCGCGTTTGATGAAGGCGGTGACCGTTTCCTCGAAGCCGTCGATCGGCGCCCAGATCTTTTCGTAGGTCAGGTCGATGCCCAATTGCCGAGCGAAGGCCCGGTGGATCAGGGGCGAGCGCGAGTGCTCGATCGGGTTGCCGATCACGGCGTACAACAGGGGCGTGTTGGGGGCCATTGAGGTCTGTGTCACAGGTTCATTGGGGCGAGATGCTCGCGCGACCAGGCGGCGCGTTCGGCTGGCGTTTCGTCGCGCAACAGATGATCGACGTGCCGATCGATTCGCTCGATACGGTGACGCAAACCCTCGCCGTTTGCAACCTGGATGGAGAGGCCCGGACGGGCATTGAGCTCGAGGATCAAGGGGCCAAGATCCCGGTCGAGCACCACGTCCACGCCGAGGTAGCCCAGCCCGGTCATGTCGCTGCATTTCGCCGCCATTTCCAGCAACGATTGCCAGCCGGGAATGTCCACCCCGCTGATGGGTTCGCGCGTATCCGGGTGGTGGGTGACGTGCTGGTTGTGGGCAACCCCGTCGAGTGTTCGCCCGCCGGCCATGTCGACGCCGGCACCGATGGCCCCCTGATGGAGGTTGGCCTTGCCGTCGGACTGGGTGGTCGGCAGGCGGACCATCGCCATGACCGGATAGCCACGGTAGACGATGGTGCGGATGTCCGGCACGCCCTGGAAACTGATCTTCTCGAACAAGGGGGAGAACTGGACCCGATATTCGATCATCGCAACATCGGGGCGCCCGCCCAGACTGTAGGCACCGGCCAAAATGTTGGAGATGTGCAGAGCCATCGCATCCATCCCGATGGCCATCCCTGAGCTCTTCCGGTAGATCAGCGGTTCGTGCGACTGCTTGCCGTCGATCACAAGGATGCCGTCGCCCCCAGCCCCGTTGGCTGGTTTAATCACGAAATCCTCGTGTATGCCCACCAGTTTGGCCAATTGCTTGATTTCGTGGGTCGTGCTGATCACCCCGTAAAGCTTCGGTACATGGAGCCCGGCCTCCTCGGCCAGCTCCTTGGTCAGGAGCTTGTCGTCGACCAGCGGGTAATAGCGGCGCGCGTTCATCTCGGCGATGAATTCGCCGTTGCGCTGGTTCATGCCCAGCACCCCCAACTCTTTGAGCCGGCGGGGCGAAATCGGCCAGTTGATGGCCATCAGCGATTGTCCCCGGAGCGATCGTTCGTGGGTGGATCGGGGCGACGGGCCTGTGCCAGCGTTTTGAAGGCGCGGAAACGGAACAGCTCCGTGAGCCGGTAACCGGTATAGCGACCCACCAGGAGCGTGAACGCCAGCACCACCAGCAAAAGCTCGGGGAAGACGAAGAACAGATGGGTCACGTAGGTGTTGACCATCACAAGGTAGGCCAGTGCCGCTACCACCAGTGACCCGGTCGCCTGTGCCAGGGCGTCACCGGCACCGTGCTCCTCCCAGACGATCGACACCCGCTCGATGGTCATCGCCAGGATCACCATCGGGAACAGCCCGACCGACAGGCCGATATCCAGGCCGAGGCGGTGCGAGACGATGCTGATCAGCACCATCAACAGGATCACGACGATCACCACCGCAGCCAGTCGCGGTACCAGAAGTAGCTTGAGGCGTTCGAGGTAGAAGCGGATCGCCAAACCAAGCGCGACGATCAGGGTGAATAGCACCACGCCACCGACTAATTGTGTCTCGCGGAACGACAGCGCGATCAGTACCGGCATGAACGTGCCGAAGGTGCGAATGCCGATCAGGTTGCGCAACAACACGATGATCAGCGCGCCCAACGGCACCAGCAAGAGTACGCGGTAGGTGTTCTGGGCATCGATCGGCAGATCGAGTAGCGAGAA
This sequence comes from Guyparkeria halopsychrophila, assembly GCF_044582135.1. Classification (NCBI taxonomy): domain Bacteria; kingdom Pseudomonadati; phylum Pseudomonadota; class Gammaproteobacteria; order Chromatiales; family Thioalkalibacteraceae; genus Guyparkeria; species Guyparkeria halopsychrophila. The sequence continues at coordinate 51,206 of NZ_JBDODP010000002.1, forward strand.
GTCCATCAGCCGTGATTCGGCGATCGACGATTGCAGTTGGGCGGTCTCGACGGCATCACGGAGGTTGCGCGTGGTTGCGAAGGTGAGCTCCACATCCTGCAGGCCCGAGGTAATCAGCGCCGGCTGGTCCCCGTGCCACCAGACCAGGAACTGGCGTGGATAGCCCACCGCGCCCGATCGTGGATCGATGGGGACCCAGCGCCTCGAGTTGTGGACCTCGAGCCAGGTGGTCGGCCCGAGGTTGCGTCCCTCGTCGGTCAGCATGACGCCATGGGACATGCGCGCCGGGATGCGGGCGATTGCCAGCAGACTGATTGCCAAGCGGGTGCGTTCGGTCTCGGTGGCGTCCGGTTTGAGGAACGCGGCGATGTTCTCGTTCGGTCGACTGGCGTTGACCTCCTTGACCAGCAGGGTCGCGAAGGTCTGGATATCGGCCGATCCGGCACGGATTTCCTCGACGAACGACTCGGCGGCCGACTTGAGCGGCTCCTCGAGCGTCGGTGCCGCCGCCGGGCCGGGGTAGGGTGAGGGCTGGATCTCCTCCTGATCGCGGTAGACCGTTGCCTGGTAGTACAGGGTCTGGTTGCCTTCCGGGCTGCGCTTGGTCCAGACCGCCTCGCGTTGCCGATCGCTCGACTGGGTGGTCAGGCCCCAGCCACGCGAAACAAAGCCTTCATCCAGGAGGGTGTAGTGGGGCGGATCGCTGGGCAGGGCGAACCGGACCGAGGCCGGGGCCGTGCCCGGGTTTACCTCGATCTGTGCCTCCACCGTCCAGGTCTCCGTCTCCCGGTCCGGCGTGAGGGGGAAGCCCAGGGCGCTGTACTTGTAATACGCCACCGACAGGCCCACCAGGGTCAGCAACAGGACGACGAACAGCAGGTGGATGCGTCTCATGATGGTGGGCTGGACTCCGATGGGCAGCGGCGGCTGGGGGAGGTCAGCCAACCGGAATGAAACGGCCGGCATGCGGCCGGCCGAGAGATTGCGAGTTACTTGCAGTCTGGGTCGTCGGTGAACCGTTCAGCCGGGTCGACGATGATCCGGCCGGCCATGTGATTGCGCCCGACCAGCACCGGGTAGTTGAAACCGTCGCGGTTGTTGAGAGTGACTTCTTCCTCGATCTCCATGTTGTCGACGCAGAGGGTCAGGTCCACCACATAGCGGGTATCCGGCTTTCCTTCGTGGCGCTTGATCTTTACCTTGCGCTCGACCGGTCGCTCGAGCCATTTCTCGGTACCGGTGTCGCGGTCGACCACCTTGAAGCGGACCCATTCCTCGTCGTCCCTCTCGAAGGGTTCGACCGCTCGGGCGTCGATCGAGGAGGTGGTCGCGCCGGTGTCCAGCTTGGCCTTCATCACCCAGCCGAGTTCCATCACCTTGATGTCCTCGACGTAGCCGAAGATGTCCTTGTCCGCGGCCTGGGCCGGGGCGACGATGGCGAGGGTCAGCAGCGCGGCCGCAAGCACATGGCTGGTGCGGGTCAGGAGATTGCGTGTGTGCATCAGGAACAGTTATCCGTCGATCTTGCGAATGTCCCCGTCGGCGGTGCCGAGGATCAGCACGTCGGCCGGCCGGAGGGCGAAAATGCCGACGGTTACGACGCCGGGCAGATCGTTGAGTTCTGCTTCGAGCTTGGCCGGCTCCATGATGCGCAGGTTGTGCACGTCGAGGATCTGGTTGCCGTTGTCGGTAACAAAGCCATCGCGATAGACCGGTTGACCACCGCGCTTGACCAGTTCGCGGGCGATCATGCTGCGGGCCATCGGGATTACTTCGACTGGCAGCGGGAAATCGCCCAGCACGTCGACCAGCTTGGTCTCGTCGGCGATGCAAATGAACTTCTTTGCCAGCTGCGCGATGATCTTCTCGCGGGTCAGCGCGCCACCGCCGCCCTTGATCAGCTGCAGGTTCTCGTTGGCTTCGTCGGCGCCGTCGATGTAGACCGGCACGGAGTCGACGCTGTTGAGGTCGAATACCTCGATGCCGTGGTCCTTCAGTCGCTGCGTGCTGGTTTCGGAGCTGGAGACCGCGCCTTCGATGCGATTCTTGATCTTGGCCAGCTCGTCGATGAAGTAGTTGACCGTCGAGCCGGTACCCACGCCAACGACGCTGCCGGCCGGGACGTATTCGATGGCCGCGGCGGCGGCGAGTTTCTTGCCTTGTTCGGTGTTGCTCATTTTCAGTCTCACTCTAGTCGGGGTCGGGACCCACCAGAGCGGCGTAATGCCGTGGGGTCCGAGGGTGGTCAGGGTTTCTGATAACCTCCTATCCTATATCACTAGCACCGTTTGGCGGGCAATGCCCCCGAATAGCCGAATAGCGGCACCCAATCAATTAACACGAGGTGCGGACTTGACGCCCCTGTTGCGCGACTATCTCGACGAGATTCTCAAGGCCCGGGTCTATGACGTGGCCATCGAGTCGCCACTCGAGCCGGCCATCCAGCTTTCCGAACGTATCGGTAACCGGGTGCTCCTCAAGCGCGAGGACATGCAGCCGGTGTTCTCCTTCAAGCTGCGCGGCGCCTATCACAAGATCCACAAGCTCTGGCGCGAGGACCGCATCGGTGGCGGCGTAATTGCCGCCTCGGCGGGCAACCATGCCCAGGGCGTGGCGCTGGCGGCCCAGACGCTCGGGCTGCGCGCCGTGATCGTGATGCCCGAGACCACCCCGGCGATCAAGGTCGATGCCGTGCGTCGGCGTGGGGCCGAGGCGGTGCTGGTCGGCGATGCCTTCGACGATGCCTACGCGCACGCCAAGACGCTGATCGAATCCGAGGGGCTCACCTACATCCCGCCCTACGACGACCCGGACATCATTGCCGGGCAGGGCACCGTGGGGGCCGAGATCCTGCGCCACCATCCCGATCCCATTCACGCGATCTTCGTGCCGGTCGGGGGCGGTGGCCTGATCGCCGGCGTGGCCGCCTACGTCAAGGCCCTGCGCCCGGAGATTCGCGTGATCGGTGTCGAACCGACGGATGCCGCTTGCCTGGCCGCGGCACTGGCCGCCGACGAGCGCGTGATCCTCGATCAGGTGGGGCTGTTTGCCGATGGCGTGGCCGTGCGCCAGATCGGCCAGTATCCCTTCGAGGTCGCCCGCGAGGCGGTCGACGAGGTGGTCACCGTCGATACCGACGAAATGGCCGCGGCGATCAAGGACATCTTCGATGACACCCGCAGCATCAACGAGGCGGCCGGGGCGCTGGCCACCGCGGGCCTCAAGCGTTATGCCCGCGAGCGCAATCTCTCCGGTGAGACGCTGGTGGCGATTGCCTCCGGGGCGAACATGAATTTCGACCGGCTGCGCTTCGTGGCCGAACGCGCCGAGATCGGCGAGCACCGCGAGGCCCTGTACGCGGTGACCATCCCGGAGCGTCCGGGTGCCTTCCTCGCCTTCTGCAAACTGTTGGGCAGACGTCAGATCACCGAGTTCAATTACCGTTACGCGGATGCCGACCGCGCGCATATCTTCGTGGGCATCAAACTCGCGGAGCAGGCCGACCGGCAGCGGGTGTTCGAGCAACTCAAGTCCGCCGAGCTGCCCGCGATCGACCTGACCGACAACGAAATGGCCAAGCTCCACGGCCGGCACATGGTCGGTGGGCATGCCGGGGACATCCGTGATGAACGGCTGTTCCGCTTCGAGTTTCCCGAGCGTCCCGGCGCCCTGATGAAATTCCTCTCCCACCTCGGGGCGCGCTGGAACATCAGCCTGTTCCATTACCGCAATCACGGCGCCGACTACGGCCGGGTGCTGGTGGGCATCCAGGTGCCCGAGGCGGAGGTCGGCGAGTTGACCGCCTATCTCGAAGCCTTGCGTTATCCCTACTGGCCCGAGAGCGACAACCCGGTCTACCCGCTCTTCCTGGCGTAAGGCCCAAGACGTCGGATGCCAAAAGAAAACCGCGCCTCGGCGCGGTTTTTCTCTTTACGGACTGTCGGCGAGATCAGCCCTGATCCTCCAGCGAGAGGATGTGATCCCATTGCTCCCCGGTTACCGGCATGATCGACAGGCGGTTGCCGCGGCGTACCAGCGGCATGTCCTCGATAGCCGGGTCGGCCTTGAGTTCGGTCAGCGGGATCACGCGCTGGGTATGGCGGACGTACTTGACGTCGACCAGGAGCCAGCGCGGCTTGTCCGGGTCGGACTTGGGGTCGAAGTATTTTTCGTCGGGGTCGAAGGCGGTGTGGTCTGGCCGTGCCTCGCTGACGATGTCCATGATGCCGACGATGCCCGGCACCTTGGTATTCGAGTGGTAGAAGAACGCGCGGTCGCCCGGCTGCATCTGGTCGCGGATCATGTTGCGCACCTGGTAGTTGCGGATGCCGTCCCAGGGTTCCGTGCCGACGCGCTCAAGGTCGTCGATGGAAAAGGCGTCGGGCTCGGATTTCATCAGCCAGTAGGCCATGACTGTCTCCTGTGGAACGTTAATCGGGGTCAGGACGACTCGGTTCGTCCCGTCGAGGCGCGGGCATCGATCACCCCGGTGTCGGTCACTATGTAGTCCAGCGGCTGGTCCCAGGGGTCGACCGGCAACCATTCGACTTCCTGGCAACCGAAGGCCACGCCGATCGCCAGTGGCCGGCGGCCACGACGCTGGGCCAGCGCGCGGTCGTAGAAACCGGCCCCCATGCCGAGGCGGTTACCACGGGCATCGAAGCCCACCAGCGGAATCAGTAGGGCGTCGAGGCTGTTGATGCCCCGTTGGCGCGGATCGGCCGACTCGGTGATGCCAAAGCGATTGGTACGCTGGCGCGGCATCCGCCGCTGCGAGCAGGCGGTCAATGGGTCGGCGTGATGGAAGGCGAGTCGGTGGTCGGGCAGGACGCGTGGCAGCCAGATCTGGCCGCGATGGCGCTGCAGCCAGCCGTCGAGCTCGGGCTCGCCGTCGAAGGCGCAGTAGGCGGCCACTGCCGTGAGGGAAAGGCCACGTGTCAGGCGTTCGAGTCGGGCTTCCAGTTGGCGAATGGCCAGGAACCGGGGAAAGCCGCCCAACGCCTTTCGGCGCGAGCGCAGGGCTTTTCTCAGGGTGGCTTTATCGGGCTTCAGCATGATCTAAGCAAAAAAGGCCTGCACGAACTCGATGCCATCCCGGCTCGTCGAGCCATTCGTGAACAGCGGATCGTGTTCGTGCAGACCTATCCGTGTGAGGTGTCTTCCAGGGCGCCGCTGGCGGCGCTTCGACCTTGAACCGTATCGGTTCAAGTCGGGGGCTCCGCCCGGCTCATCAGGCTTTCCGCCAAAGCGGACATGCGCACAGAACCGCTTGTCACCCCCTGTGTCGCAAATTAAGGCTCAAGGGATTGAGCGCAACCTGGCGAACGTCCCAGAAGACTGCCTTCATGCTAGGTCCGGTGGCGACGGCTTTCAAGGGAATCTTCACGAATCCTCTGAAATTGCACCGTCGGGTGACGTTCGTGTCGGCGGTTGGATACGCGTCAGGCCGAGTCGCGCTCCATGGCCTCGAGCAGGCGATCGATCCGCCCGGCCAGCTCGCCGTTGTCGAGATCCTCCGGCAGCTCGATCTGCCGTCCATCAAGCAGCTGGCGGGTGATGTTCAGTGCGGCGAGCACGGCGATCCGCTCGGTGCTCAGCACCTTGCTGGTCCGGCGGATCTCGGCCATTTCGTCGTTGAGGTACTCGGCCGTGCGCAGCAGCATGCCCTGCTCGTCGGGCGGGCAGACGATGCGGTAATCCTTTTCCATCACCCTAACGGTGACGGGGTGGTTCGGCTGGCTCATGGGTCAATCCTCGCGTTGGGTCTCGGCGGCCTGGTCTTCAAGACGCCGCAACTGACCTGCCAGTTCCTCGATCCGGTCGTGGCTGTGCTCGATCAGTCGGCGCAGTTCCCGGTTTTCCTCGCCCAGTGAGGCCGCCTGCACGCGCATTTCGCTGCGCTCGGCATGGGCCCGCTCCGCGGCGGCGAGCAGTCGTTCGATCTTGTCGGCAAGCCCTTCGGCCATGGTGTCGAATCTCCGCGTGAATCGCCCCATGGCATCCGTTGGGATGCCGGGCGGAATGACGGGTGGGCCGCAGCCCCGTTAGGCAGGCGGGCAACCACCCGGATCTCCGGCGGCAGTCTATCATTTGCCTGGCATAGCGGTGACAATGTGGTCACCTAGACGACAGGCTACAAGCTACAAGAACGGGCGAATACGCAACGAGACGCGCAATGACCGAATATCAACGATTTCAGCAGGCCCTCGACTCCATCGGCGCGCTGGCCAATCCTGCCGAGGCGCACGGGGTGCTGATCGGCATGTGGATCGGTGGCGGCCCGGCCGAGGAGTCGCGCTGGCTGACCGAGTTGGTCGAGGAAGACCAGCCACCACAGGTGGCGCCGACCGTGCTTTCGGAGCTCTACCAACGCCTGGTCGAGCAGGTCACCACGGCCGACAACCTCGGCCTCGATCTGGTGCTCCCCGACGAGGAAACGAGCCTTAAGACGCAGGTCGAAGGCTTGATCGATTTCGCCCAGGGCGTCCTTTACGGCTACGCGATCGAGAACGGTCCGGCCCGCCGGGCGCTCGGGGACGATGCCCGCGAGGTGTTTGACGATCTGGGTGATATCGCCCAACTCGACCCCGAGTCGGTCAAGACCGAGGACGACGCCTTCGACATTCATCAGATCGAGGAGTATCTGAGCTCCGCGTTGCTGGTGATGTACCTGCAATTGCACCCGCCGATCCCCGAGACGGCCGGCTCGCAGCGCCTGCAGTAACGGCCCGACGACACACCCCAAACGACGAGCCACCAGATGCAATTGATCGGCCCTTCTCCAACCGAGCGCCGTGAATATCAGCGCCGCCGCAAGCGCCTGATCAAGGCCATTGGCAAGCGCAGTGCCGCCATCGTGCCGGCGGCCGTGGAGCAGCAGCGCAATCACGACAATCCATGGCCCTTCCGCCAGTCGAGCGACTTCTACTACCTCACCGGCCTGGCCGAACCCGACGCCCTGTTGGTGCTCTGTCCCAAGCGTGCCGAGGGCGAGGTGATCGCCTTCGTCCATCCGCGTGACCCCGAGCGCGAGCGCTGGGAAGGTCCGCAATTGGGCCTCGAGCGGGCGCCGGCCGCGCTGGGGATCGATCAGGCATTCGCTATCGACGAGATCGACGACCGCCTGCCCGAATTGCTCAAGGGGTACAGCCGGCTCCACCTGCCGTTCGACGAGCACGATTGGGTACTACAGGCCCTGGGTTGGTTCGATGAGCTGCGCCGGGGCGCGCGAGCCGGTGTTCAGCCGCCACAAACGATCAAGGATGTCGCCGGGCCGATCCACGAGCAACGCCTGGTCAAGTCGCCGCAGGAGATCGACCGGCTGCGTCGTGCGGCCGCGGTATCGGTCGAGGCGCATTTGGCCGCCGCCCGTGGCGTGCATGCCGGGCTGTTCGAATTCGAGATCGCCGCGATCCTGCAGAAGGTCTTTGCCAGCGCCCACGGCGAGCCGTCGTTCGCCCCGATCGTCGCCGGGGGCGAAAACGCCTGCGTGCTGCACTACCGGGCCAATGTCGCCGAGCTCAAGGACGGCGACCTGGTGCTGATCGATGCCGGCGCGGAGGTCGACTACTACGCCGGTGATATCACGCGCACCTGGCCGGTCAGCGGCACCTTCAGTAAGCCCCAGCGCGCGCTTTATCAAGTGGTGCTCGACGCGCAACTGGCCGCCATCGAGGCGATCGCCCCCGGCGTGTCCTTCGATGCCCCGCATCAGGCGGCCGTGCGCGTGATCACGGGAGGGTTGATCGAGCTGGGGCTGATCGAGGGGCCGGTCGACGAGGCAATCGAGGCGGGGAGCTATCGCAGCTACTTCATGCATCGCACCGGTCACTGGCTGGGCTCGGACGTGCATGACGTGGGCGGCTATCGTGTCGATGGCGACTGGCGCGAGCTCGAGCCGGGCATGGTGATGACCGTCGAGCCGGGGTTGTACATCGATCCGCAATCGGGTGCGCCCGCGGAATACCGTGGTATCGGCATTCGCATCGAGGATGACGTGCTGGTCACCGAAGAGGGCTTCGAGGTGCTCACCCGAGGTGTTCCCAAGCAGATCGACGAGATCGAGGCCCTGTTCGCCGGGCGGCGCGACCCCGTCAGTCAGCCGCTCGAATAGATTCTGGAACAGACCCTGGAGTGAACCGGATCATGACCCGCCATTCGGCCGTGCACGAGGAGGCATTCGACACCGACGTGATGATCGTCGGTGGCGGGATGGTCGGCGGCGTGCTGGCGCGTGCCCTGGCCGCCGATGGCTGGTCGGTCGAGGTGATCGAGCCGCGACGCCCCGACGAGTCGGCCAGCTTCGACCGGCGGTTGACTGCAGTAGCCGATGCCGGCTGGCAGTACCTGGACACGCTCGGCCTGATCGATGCGCCGTTGGCCGCGGCCGCCGAACGCATCCGCGAGGTGCGGGTCTTCGATCGGGGCCATTTCGGCCTGAGCCGCATTACCGCCCGGTCGGCCGGGGTCGAGGCCCTGGGTTACGTCATGCCCAACCGTGCGCTGGGCGAGCGCCTGGAATCCCTGCTCGCCGGTCCGCCGACGGGCGAGGGTGAAATCCGTTACCACCGCCCGGCACGCTATGAGCGCCATCACACCGACGCCGACGGCGTGACCGTCGAGATCCGCCATGATGACGAGGGACTCGTGACGCGACGTGCGCGGTTGGTGGTCGCGGCAGACGGCGCGGATTCCGCCGTGCGCGAGCAGGCCGAGATGGATGTCAGCCGTCGCGAGTACGGCCAGGTCGCTACAGTGGCGACGGCCATGCCGGCCCGCCCGCACGGCGGGGTGGCGTTCGAGTGTTTCACCACCGGCGGCCCGCTGGCGGTGCTGCCGGCCGCCGGTGGGCGGGTCTCATTGGTCTGGGTGGCACGGCGTGACGAGGCCGAACGGCTGGGAGGGCTGGATGACGCGGCCTTCGCCCAGGCGGTGGACGCGACCTTCGGCCATCGTCTGGGTGGCTTCTCGGCGCCCACCCCCCGGGCGCAGTACCCGCTCAACCTGGTGACGGCCAACGAGCCGGTCGCCGATCGACTGGTGGTGTTGGGTAACGCCGCTCACGCCCTGCATCCGGTCGCTGGTCAGGGCTTTAATCTGTGTCTGCGTGACATCCGCGATCTCGCGCGGGTGCTGCGGGCCGACCGCGGCGCGGCCGTTGATCCGGGTGATCCGGCCCGACTGGCGCATTATCGTGCGCTGCGCCTGGCCGACTACCGGCGCACCATCGGATTGACCGATGGTCTGGTGCGTGGTTTCTCGCTGGATCTGCCGGGGTTGGGCCACCTGCGTGGCGGAACACTGTCCCTGTTCGACGGCCTGCTGCCGCTCAAGAATCGCCTGGTGCGCGCCACGCGGGGGATCGCCTGATGGCCGCCGTACGCCAGGTGGACGTGATCGTCGTCGGCGGCGGCATGGTCGGTGCCGCCGCCGCGCTGGCGTTGGCGCAGCAGGAGCTTGAGGTTGCCCTGATCGAGCGTGAGCCGCCTGCGTCGCTCGGTGGTGACGATCCCTTCGACCTGCGGGTCTCGGCGCTGGCCCCGGCGAGCATCGCCTTGCTCGATCGGCTGGGGGCGTGGGCGGCCATCCGCGCCGAGCGTGCCGCGCTCTACCGGCGCATGCGTGTCTTCGATGCCGCCGGGCCGGGTGATCTGACCTTCGATGCCGTCGAGGTGGGTCGGCCGTATCTTGGTTACATCGTCGAGAACCGTCGGGTGCAGCTGGCGTTGTGGTCGCGGTTGGGCGCATTCGACAACGTCGAATGCCTTACCGGTAGCGAGCCCCAGCGGCTCGAGGTGCGCGATCGTGACGTGAGCCTGACCCTGGACGATGGTCGGGAGTTGCGCGCCGACCTGGTGATCGGTGCCGACGGGCAACGCTCCTGGGTGCGCGAGACGTCGGGTATCGGTGCAAGCAGTCGCGATTACCCGGTCGCCGCGCAGATCCTCTCGGTCGAGACCGGCTACCCGCAGCAGGACATCACCTGGCAGCGATTCACCCCGGACGGCCCGCAGGCCTTCCTGCCGCTGGCCGGCTCGCGCGGCTCGCTGGTCTGGTACGACACTCCCGAGCGGGTGCGCGCCCGGCACGGGCTGTCGCCCGAGGCACTGCGCGACGCGGCGATGGCCGCGTTTCCGGACGAGCTCGGCGAGATCACGCGGGTGGCGGGGCAGGCGTGGTTCCCGATCCGTCGGTTGCATGCCCACCGCTACTGGGCCGATCGGGTATTGCTGGTCGGCGATGCGGCGCATTCGATCCACCCGTTGGCGGGTCAGGGGGCGAATCTCGGCTTTGCCGACGTCGAGGCGCTGATGGCGGTCGTCGCCTCCATGGGCGATCGAGGCATGGGGGATACGCGACTGGCACGCGCCTACGAGCGACGTCGTCGCGCGGACAATCAGTTGGTCCAGTCACTCATGGATGGTTTCGACTGGGGCTATCGTCGCCGTGACCCCCTGACAGTCGCCGCACGCACGGCCGCGACCCAACTGGTGGCCGGCGTACCGCCGTTGCGTCGCTGGATGACTCGGATGGCGGGAGGTCAGCGCCTTGGCGGATAGACCCTTTGTCGAGTCAACCGAAAAGCACACGGCGAGGCGCCTGATCAGCTGGGGGGTGCGGTTCACTCGGCTGCTTGGCATTGCCGGTGTGTCCGATTACGAAAATCACGTGGCCCAGCGTTGGGCCGTCCGCCTCGAGTTGCCCCTGTTGCTGATTTCCCTGTGGATTCCGGTGCAGTGGTATCTCGAATACACCGGCCAGGTTGAGGTGGGACAGGGGTTCTGGATCGACTTGCTCATCTGGGGGTTTTTCCTGGTCGAACAGCTGATTCTGCTCGCCCTGGTCAAGGACAAGGCCTTCTACTTGAAAACCAACTGGTTGCTGGTGAGTGTGGTCGCCCTTGGCCTGCCATTGGTCGTGCTCGAAGCCGTGGCGTTCATGCTGGGCTTGAGGTTGCTGCGTGTTTTGCTGGTCTTGATTACGGCGCTTCGATTGGGACGTCGTTACTTCCGCGAGTTGGGCCGGCACGTGTTCTTCGCCATCGGTTTGATGACGGCCTTTCTGCTGGTGCTTGCGGGGTCGTTGATGCCGGTGCTCGATCCCGAGACCTTTGAGGATTTCGGTGACGGGGTCTGGTGGGCGCTGGTCACGTTATCGACGGTCGGCTACGGGGATCTGGTGCCGCAGACCGACGCCGCCCGCACGATGGGATTTGTGTTCGTCGGCATTGCCGTCGTCTGGCTGGCCCTGATCAGTGCCTCGACCGCCGCCTTTCTGGTCGGTCTGAGAATGGAGGCGAGCAGCGAGGATGAGGAGCGCATCGAAACGCAGATCCTGCGTCGGCTTGACCGGATCGAGAGCTTGCTGGAGCACGATCGCGACGCGCGACAGGATCAAGAGGCTCGTGGTGCCGGCGACGGAACGGATCACGAACCACCGGGAAGGTAGTCGTCTTAGCTCGGTCGGTGACCTGCCACCAGGGCCCAGTCACCCAACTCACGGAAGGTGGTGACCTGGTTGCCGGCGGCCGTCCAGGCCGCGGCCACGGCATCGGCCTGGTGGCCGAGAATGCCAGATAGCGCGAAGCGTGCGCCCGGCTTGAGGTGGCGGCTCAGCATCGGGGCGAGTGCGATCAGGGTGGGGGCGAGGATGTTTGCCAGCAGCCCGTCGACCTGCCGGTCGGCGGGATACTCCTCGGCCAGGTATAGCGACAGGCGGGAGGGTTCGAGGTCGTTGAGTTCGGCATTGCCACGGCTCGCGGTCAGTGCCTGCGGGTCGATGTCGGTACCGTCGACCTGGGCCGCGCCCAGGCGCAGGGCGGCGATGGCGAGAATCCCCGAACCGCAGCCGGCATCCAGCCAGTGTTGCCCGGTGATCTCCTGCGATTCCAGCCATTCGAGGCACAGGCGCGTGGTCTCGTGCTTGCCCGTGCCGAAGGCGAGTCCCGGGTCGAGCCGGATCGGCAGGCGGTCATCCGTTGCCGAGCTTTCCTCCCAGGCCGGCTCGATCACCAGCCGCTCACCGATCGGCATGGCGGCAAAGTCGGCCTGGGTGCGGCGCACCCAGTCATCCTCGTCGAACACCGAGTGACCCAGTCGATCGAGCAGCGCGGGGCGCAGCAGCCCGTGCAACGTGCCGACGATAGTGGCCGGCGAAACGTCCCCCTCGAACAGGCCGACCACGCGGGTCTCGGCCCACAGCGGCGACTCGCCCGGCTGCGGTTCGAGCACCGGCTCGTCACCGAGCTCCTCCAGGGTGACCGACAGCGCGCCGGCGGCCAGCAGGGCGTCCTCGACCGCCTCGACGTCGTCGCGAGGCACCTCCAGCCAGAGGTGCTGCCACTCGTCGGCCATCAGGAAATCCCGAGGCGCTTGTGCAGGAAGTGGATGTCCATGCCACCGGCGATGAAGTTCGCGTCCAACATCAGCTCGCGGTGCAGCGGGATGTTGGTCTTGATGCCGTCGATCAGCATTTCCTCGAGCGCCCCGTGCATGCGACGGATGGCCGCCTCGCGATCACCGGCGTGGGTGATCAGCTTGCCGATCATCGAGTCGTAGAACGGTGGCACCGAGTAGCCGTTGTAGATGTGCGAGTCGACCCGCACGCCCAGACCGCCCGGGAAGTGCAGGTTGGTGATCTTGCCGGGGCTGGGGGCGAAGGTGGCCGGGTCCTCGGCATTGATGCGGCACTCGACCGCGTGACCACGGAATTCCACCTGGTCCTGCGTCAGTTGCAATGGCACGCCCGCGGCGATCGCCAATTGCTCCTTGACCAGATCGATGCCGGTGACCATCTCGGTGACCGGGTGCTCGACCTGCAGGCGGGTGTTCATCTCAATGAAGTAGAACTCGCCGTTCTCGTAGAGGAATTCGAAGGTGCCCGCGCCGCGGTAGTTCATGCGCTTGCAGGCCGCGACGCAGACCGCGCCGATCTCGGCGCGTTGCTCGGCAGTAATGCCGGGCGCCGGGGCTTCCTCGATCACCTTCTGGTGGCGGCGCTGCATCGAGCAGTCGCGCTCGCCCAAATGGATGGCGTTGCCCTGGCCGTCGGAGAGTATTTGCACCTCGATGTGGCGGGGATGCTCGAGGAACTTCTCCATGTAGACCTCGGGGTTGCCGAAGGCCGCGCCCGCTTCGCTCTTGGTCATCTCGATGGCGTGGTGCAGGTGCGCCTCGGTATGCACGACGCGCATGCCGCGGCCACCCCCACCACCGGCCGCCTTGATGATCACCGGGTAGCCGACCTCGCGGCCCAGTCGATGGTTCTCCTCGGGGTCGTCAGTCAGCGCGCCTTCCGAGCCGGGCACGCAGGGCACCCCGGCGGCGCGCATGGTTTCCTTGGCGGTGACCTTGTCGCCCATCATGCGGATGGATTCGGCGGTGGGGCCGATGAAGATAAAGCCGGATTCCTCGACCCGCTCGGCAAAGTCGGCGTTCTCGGAGAGAAAGCCGTAACCGGGGTGGATGGCCGAGGAGTCGGTCAGCTCGGCGGCGGCAATCAGTGCCGGCACGTTCAGATAGGACTCGTTGGACCGGGGCCCGCCGATGCAGACCGACTCGTCGGCCAGGCGGACGTGCTTGAGTTCACGGTCGGCAGTGGAATGGACGGCCACCGTGGCGATGTCGAGCTCGCGGCAGGCGCGCAGAATGCGCAGCGCGATCTCGCCGCGGTTGGCGATCAGGACCTTGTTCAGCATCTTGGGGAAACTCCTGGGAAGGCGAAAGCGGCTGGATGTGCGTCGGGCAGGCGGTGCCTTACTCGATCACGAACAGCGGCTGGTCGTATTCCACCGGCTGGCCATTTTCCACCAGGATTTCCTTGATCGTGCCATCGACCTCGGCCTCGATCTGGTTGAACATCTTCATCGCCTCGATGATGCAGATGGTGTCGCCCTTGTTCACGGTGGTACCCACCTCGACGAAGGCGCTCGAATCGGGCGACGAGGCACGATAGAAGGTGCCCACCATCGGTGAATTGATGGTCTTGCCGCGCGCCTCCGGCGCCTCGCTGGGTGCCGGTTCGCCTGACGGAGCCGGGGCGCCCGGTTGTGGGGCGTACGCCGGCGCGGCGGCGTGCATCATCTGCGGTTGTTGGGGGGGTTGGCGCGAGATGCGCACCGACTCCTCGCCCTCCTTGATCTCGATTTCGGCGACGCCCGATTCCTCGAGCAGTTCGATCAGCTTCTTGACCTTGCGAATATCCATGAGGGGGTCTCTTTCGTTATGCGTGCAAATCAGGCGGACGGACTGTCCAGATGAGCGATCAGGGCGGTCAGGGCCAGTTCATAGCCCAGCGCCCCCAGCCCGACGATGCTGCCCACGGCCACATCCGAGAAATAGGAGTGCTGCCGGAACGGCTCGCGGGCATGAATATTGGAGAGGTGGATCTCGATGAACGGTCGGTCGATGGCGAGCAGGGCATCCCGCAGGGCAATGCTGGTGTGGGTCCAGGCGCCGGGGTTGATCAGCACCCCGTCCAGCCCATCGTCGGCCGCACGGTGCAGCCGGTCGATGGCCTCGCCCTCGTGATTGCTCTGGAAGTGTTCCAGTGCGACGCCCCGTCCCTCGCCAAGCCGCTGGGCGGCCTGGTCGAGACGGCTGCCGATATCGGCCAGCGTCCACCGCCCGTAGCGTTCGGGCTCCCGCGTGCCGAGGCGGTTGAGGTTGGGGCCGTTGAGTACCAGGATCCGTTTCATGGAGACTCGCTCTCGTCGACGGGCGGAATGACCGTGTTCCCGTCGGGTTCGGTGATTTTCCCGCATTGTGCCGGTTGGGGGTGCCGAAGTCACGTTTTTGGCCGTCGTTTTTTTGCCAATCGGCACCTATTGGCGGATTTTTCACGAAGTTATCCGGGAGGGGATCGAATCCGAGCTCAAAAACCACGTCAAGACGGCGCAACGTCCAGTTCCGGCGACTCGCCGGGTCCAGGCCGGTGCCGGATTCGTGCAGACCGTCCCTAATGCAGAGAGCCCCGCGGCGGGCGGGGCTCAAGAACGATCAGCGGTTCGAGACGGCCGTGATCAGCGGTTCGAGACCGCCGTGACATGGCCGAGGAACTCGTCGGGCGGCTGATACCCAACGACCCAGTGCTGACGCACCCGTTCACCCGAGGCATCCCAGAAGATGATCCCCGGCGGGCCGTACAGGTCGAATCGTTTTAGTAACGCCTTGTGATCGGCATTGTTGGCGGTGACATCGGCCTGCAACACCAGAAAGCCGCTCAGCGCGTCGATCACGCGCGGATCGCTGAAGGTGTTGTGTTCCATTTCCTTGCAGGAGATGCACCAGTCGGCATAGAAATCGAGCATCACCGGCTGGCCGGCCGCCTTGGCCTGTGCGAGTGCCTCGTCCAGCTCGGCCTCGTCGTCGACCATGCGGAACTCGAGCTCGGCGACCTCGCCGCCACCACCCAGCGACAGGCCGGCCAGTGGCGCCAATGGTGTGCCCTTGGCCCCGGCGGCGACGCCGATCAGCATCAGGGCGCCCCAGAGAAGAAGCACCAGTCCGATCGACTTCCACAGGCGCAGCCAGCCCGAGGCGGCTTCACGCAGCGATTCGGTCGCGCCCATGTAGACCGCCGAGGCGATCAACAGCACGGCCCACATCAGCTGGGTGATGGCCGCGGGCAGGAAGCGTTCGAGCATCCAGATCGCCACGCCCAGCAGCACCACGCCGAACACGGCCTTGACCGCGTCCATCCAGCCGCCGGCCTTTGGCATGTACTTGCCGCCAAGCGTACCGACGAGGATCAGTGGCAGGCCCATGCCGATCGACAGGGCAAACAACGCCAGGCCGCCGACAACGGCATCGCCCGTCTGGCCGATGTAGATCAGGGCACCGGCCAGCGGGGGGGCCATGCAGGGGCCAACGATCAGGGCCGAGAGGAAGCCCATCACGGCCACCCCGGTCAGCGTGCCGCCCTGCTGTCGGTTTTGTGCCTGCATGATGCGCGACTGGATCGAGGAGGGCAGTTGCAGCTCGAAAAAGCCGAACATCGACAGGGCCAGCGCGACGAAGATCGCGGCGAAGACGCTCAGTACCCAGGGGTTCTGGAAGGCGGCCTGCAGGTTGGCGCCGAACATGCCGGCCAATACACCCGCCACCGTGTAGGTGACGGCCATCGCGAGCACGTAGATCACCGAGAGCACGAAGGCCTTGCGGGTGGTGATGTGCTCACCCTGACCGGCGATGATGCCCGAGAGGATCGGGATCATCGGGAAGACGCAGGGCGTGAACGCGAGCAGCAGACCGAAGATCAAAAAGCCCAGCACGATCGCCCAGGGGTTACCGTCGATCAGGCGCTGGGTGATCATGTCGGTTTCCGAGCCCACTGGGGTGGCTGCCTGGGTCTCGGCGTCGGTCGAGGAACCGCTGCCGGCCGGTGCCTCGCTGCGATCCTCGCCGAGCGCCGGCATGTCTTCCAGCGGTGTGAGTTCTCCGGCATCGCCCGGCACCTCGTCGAGGCGCTCGGCGCTGTCGGTGGCCGGATCGATCCGCCAGGCCTTTTCCATTGGCGGGTAGCACAGGCCCATGTCCGCGCAGCCCTGGTAGCCGATCACCAGGGTGTAGGGGGCATCGGCGTCGATCGACAGTTCGGTCTCCAACTGATCATGGAAGACCCAGACGGTGCCGAAATTGGGATCGTCCTTGCGCTCGCCCTCACCGATGAACGCGGCACGAATTTCCGCCTCTTCACTGACGGCTGCCTTGGTGCGACCGCGGTACAGGTAGTACTCGGGCGTGATGTCGAAGCGGACGAATACGCTCCCGTCGTCGACGATCACCTCGGGGACGAACGCCTCTTCGGGGTCCATCGGCTCATTGCTGCTGCCACCGAAGAAGCCGCCCAGGCTGATGCCGCCGTCGCGCGAGTTGGCGCCGGCAGTATCGGACGTGACATCTGCCGACGCGCTGGCGTCCGTCTGTGGCAGGTCGACGCGCAGTTCGTGGGTTTCCGGCGGGTAGCAGACCCCATGGATGTCCGAGCAGCCCTGGTACTCGACCGTGACGGTCGCCTCGCCGCCGGGGGCGGAGTCCACCGGTACGCGGGCGGTGAAGTCTTCCTTGTAGACCGCCGTCTCGCCAAAGACCGGGTCGTCTTCGATCAACGCCTCGGGCAGTCGCGGTTCGCCCAGTTCAATGCCATCGCCGCCGCGGATCTTCAGTTTGTCCTGGTAGAGGTAGTAGCCCTCGACTACGCGGAAATCGAGGCGCAGCTCGCCATTGTCTTCGCGGGCCTCGACGCCGAAGGCCTCTTCTGGCCCCAGCAACTCGGGCTGGGCATTTGCCGCCGTCTGCCAGGCGAGGGCAACGGTGACGAGCAGGAAGGTGACGATCCACACCCAGGGGGCGGTCAGGAAGTGGTTTGAACGCATTGCTGAACCCATGCTGAGTAAGACTGGCTGCTCTCGGCCGGCAGGATGACTACCTCGGGGCAGTCGTAGGGGTGATAGTGCTCGATCGCATCCTTGAGATCGTCGATGCGGTCGAGGCTGGTCTTCATGTGAAGCTGGTATTCCTCGTCGCGGCACAGTTCGCCCTGCCAGTGGTAGGCCGAGCGGACCGGGCCGACGACATTCACGCAGGCCACCAGCCTCTCGGCCAGCAGGCGCGCGCTGAACTCGTCGGCCGCGCTGGGGTCGTCCAGTGTCGTGATGACCAGTGCTATTGTGCTTTGCTCGATCGTCATTATCGTGATTGCGTCGGGTCGATGAATCGGTTTTTGTCGTGACCGGCTTCAGCCGGGTCGGCCTTGGTCCAATTGATCGGCAGTGAGTTCCGCCGGGTGGTGCCTATACTTAAGCCGTGATCGGCCCCGAAGGCCTGGCTGCCCGTTGACTCAAGGTATTGAAGCGCGAGTGGTGGCCTGTCTCCGACCTTGGGTCCTTGTCTTGGTGTATTCGCCGCGGCGAAGTCCAACCGGCTGTCGACGGCAAGCCTAGCGCCGCAATCGGTAGACGGCAAACAAATCCATCTCAACCCCGAGAAGTCATGCGAAAACTGTCCGGATTCATCCTCTTTCTGCCCCTCCTGGAGCTGGTGCTCCTGATCGCGATGGGCGCGGCCATGGGGTTTCTCGTCACGCTGCTGTGGATCGTCGCTACCGGCATCTGGGGCGTGTGGTTGATGCGCACCGCCGGTCCCAATGCGATGGCGCGCGCTCAACGTGATGTCGCCGCCACCGGTCGGGGACAGATCGACGGGCTGGGCGTGGCGGCCAATTTCCTCGGCGGGCTGATGCTGCTGTTGCCGGGGCCGTTGACCGACCTGCTGGGGTTGGTGCTGGTCACGCCGTTTCTGCGTCGCCTGGCGTTCGGTGCCTGGCTGGCCGGGAAGATGCAGCAGATCGTGGTCGAGCGTGGTGGGTTCGGCAGCGGTCCGGGTGGCCCGGGTGGCCCGGGTAGCCCCGATGAGGACGGCAATGTCTACGACGCCGATCCGGACGACATCAGGCGGGATGAGCCGCGTGACCCGCGGCGACTCGATCGCGACCGCGATCGCAGGTAGAGCAGGGCCGGGTATCCGCGTGCCGCGTTTCGCCGCTCACTTCTCGCCGTCGAGAATCCGCCTGGCCAGTGCCTGACCGTTCTCGAGGCAGTCGCCCACGGCGATACCCTCGCGCCAGTTGCCGATCAACGACAGGCCCGGGTGGTGATCGAGTGCCTGATCGAGGCGCTCGATCCGGGCCAGGTGGCCCAGTTCGTATTGCGGAATCGCACGTGGCCAGCGGCTGACTCGTTGCCAGACCGGCTGACCCTCGATACCAAGCAGATCACCGAGGTCGTTGGTGACCTGGCGGACCAGTTTGGCGTCGCTCATGTCCAGCGCCTCGGGATCCTGGCGCCCGCCGATAAAGGCGTTGATCAGCTTGTGGCCATGCGGGGTGCGGTTGGGGAACAGGGTCGAGGAGAACAGCGCGCCCAGGGTCCGTCGGCGTTCGCGGCGGGGAATCAGTACGCCAAAGCCGTCAAGCGGATGGGCCAGCACCCCGGGGGGAAAGCCCAGGGCGACGGCCGCGACCGGCGGGTAGACGATCTCGTCGAGCGGCTCGGCCAGCAGGGCATCCAGGGGGCGTAGCAGTGAGGCGCTGACATGTGCCGGCGTGGCCAGTACGAGCCTTTTTGCCTGCCAGCTCGAGCCGTCCTGATCGGTCGCCCGCCAACCCCCATCGTTCGCCTGGACGGCTTGTACCCGTCGGCCACAGGCGATCGTGCCGCCGGCGGTTGCATCGATCTCGGCGGCGAGCCGGTCGGTGAGTGTCTGGATGCCGCCGGGGAAGCTGATCAGCTTGCCCCGCCATTCGCGCGGCATGGGCTCGTTGCCCTCGCGGCGTTCCTGTTTCGCCCGCTTCATGGCGGCAAACCCGCCGCGGATCAGCGAGCCATGCTCACGTTCCATGGCAGCGAGTTTCGGCATGGCGGCCTGGACGGACAGTCGGGCCGGATCGCCGGCGTAGACGCCGGAGACGAACGGGTCGACCAGATAGTCGAGGATGTTCCGGCCCAGGCGGCGCTCAACGAATTGCGCCAGGGTTTCCTCGCCGGTACCGCGACGCACCCAGGGCTCGCGCAGGATGCGGCCGATGCTGCGCGGTCCGAGCAGCGGATTGAATGGGGCATTGAGCGGATGGGTCGGCAGGGCGAGCATTTGCTTGCCCTTGGCGATATAACGCTTCTTGCCCGCCTCGCCGGCGAAGATCGCCTCGTCGGTCAGGTCCAGGTCCTTGAGTAGCCGATAAAGCGGCGGCTTGACCATCAGGGTGTTCGGCCCGATCTCGATCTGCCATTCCTCGTCGCGGCGGCTCTGGATATTGCCGCCGGGCATGTCGCCCGCCTCGAGCACGGTGACCCGCTGGCCGGCCCGCGCCAGCGCCCAGCCGGCAGCCAGCCCGCTGGCGCCGGCGCCGATGATCAGCGTGTCGGTCGATGGCGTCTTGTCGGAGGCGTCGTGGTCGCTTGCTGTCATGGCATCTCGTGGCGTGGCTGGGCTAGGCCGTGTGTTTGCCGTGCCCTGTGTTGCTATGTCTGTTCGGGGCTCGAGTGTACTCTACCGGTTCGATCAATTTCGGCAGATGCACTGTCAGGGACGTTATGGACGAATCGCACGCCGTTGGCGGCAGCAGTGGACCCGAGGGCCTCCCCCGGGCCGTGGTATTGGGCGGGACCGGTTTCGTGGGCCGGCACCTGGTGCGCGCACTCTCCCAGCGTGGCTGGGAAGTGGTGGTGCCAAGCCGTCACGCCGCGCGTCACCGCGACATGGGGCTATGGCCGAGTGTGGTGCTGGTTGACATGAACCCCCCGGCCCGGTCCGATCTGGCGACCCATCGTGGCTCCCCGGAACTGGCCGAACTGCTCGAGGGCGCGGATCTGCTGGTCAACCTAGTCGGCATCCTCAACGAGCGCCGGCACAACGGCAAGGGCTTCGAGCGGGTACACATCAAGCTGACCAAGGCCGCCCTGCGCGCCGCTGCCGATGCGGGCGTGCCGCGTTACCTGCACATGAGCGCGCTGGGGGCAGACGAGGAAGAGGGCGTCAGTCACTACCAACGCAGCAAGGGCAAGGCGGAGAACTGGGTGCACCGCTTCGGTCGCAAGCACGATATGGCGGTCACCAGCTTCCGCCCCTCGGTGATCTTCGGCCCGGGTGACTCCTTCCTCAACCGCTTTGCCGGGCTGGCGAAGCTGATGCCGGGCGTCTTCCCGCTGGCCTGCGCGGGTGCGCGCTTCTCGCCCGTCTACGTGGGTGACGTGGTGCGGCGATTCGTCGAGTCGATCGACGACCCCCAGGCCAACGACGCGCGCTATGACCTCTGCGGCCCGCACGATTACGCGCTGGGCGAACTGGTGCGCTACGCCGCGGCGACCGGCGGGCATCCGCGCTGGGTGGTCGGCCTGCCGATGTGGCTGTCGCGCCTCCAGGCGCGCGTGATGGAGTGGCTGCCGGGCACGCCCTTCAGTCGCGACAATCTGGATTCCCTGCAGCGGGCCAACACCTGCTCGCCGGAGTGCCGGCGCGAGCCCACCCGGCTCGAGGATGTCGCCCCGGGATATCTCGCCCCAGGAAGGAATGGCCGTGGCAAGAGTGTGCCCCACCGCGGTTGAGCCGGTGGTAGGATAGCCACGACCACGCCCCGTGTTTTCGGGGCGTTTTACCGTTTGAACCCTGATCGAGGTCCAGCCGTGGAATCGGAAAAACCAACCCCCACCCCGCGCCGCTCGAGCAACGCCGAGCACTATTTCGAGCATTTCCTGTTCGGCAGCCGCTGGATCCTGGCCCCGGTCTACATGGGACTAGTTGCGGCGATGCTGCTGTTGCTGATCAAGTTTGGCGGCGAGCTGTGGCACCTGGGCAGCCACGCCTTCACGCTCGAGGAGTCGGAGGTCATCATCGGGGTGCTCACCCTGGTCGATGTGGCCCTGATCATGAATCTTTTGATCATCATCATCTTCTCGGGCTACGAGAACTTCGTCTCCAAGATGGAGGACCTCCACAGTCACCGTGATCGGCCCGAGTGGATGGGACACATCAGCTTCACCGATCTCAAGATCAAGGTGATCGGTTCGATCGTCGCGATCTCGGGGATCGAGTTGCTCAAGTCCTTCATGAACGTCGACAACCTGTCGAACCGGGATCTTGGCTGGATGGTGGGTATCCACCTGACCTTCGTCCTGTCCGGCGTGCTCTATGCCTTGATGGATCGGCTCCAGGGCAAGGGACACTGACCCGGCCTGCCCCGACGACTCTCGTCACTCCCCGATGTCCTCGTTCCAGAGGGTCGGATGCTCTTCGATGAACCGCTGCATCAGCTCGATGCAGCGCTGATCGTTCATCACCCTCACCTCCATACCGTGCTCGCGTAACCAACGCTCCTCGCCAAGAAAGGTTTGGTTTTCGCCGATTACCACGCGCGGTATCCCGTAGAGCAGAATCGCTCCCGCGCACATTGGGCAGGGGGACAGCGTGGTGTAGAGCGTGCATCCCCGATAGAAGTCGGCCGACCGGCGGCCGGCCTTTTCCAGCGCATCCATCTCTCCGTGCCGGATGACGCTGCCTTCCTGGACGCGGCGGTTGTGGCCGTACCCGACGATCTCACCGTTGTGCACCAGCACCGCGCCGATGGGGATGCCGCCCTCGTCGCGGCCGGTGCGGGCCTCCTCGAGTGCCGCATCGAGAAAGGGATCGTGGCTCATGGTTCGGGCCTCCATTGGAGAGTCGGTACCTTCAAGATACAAAAAAACCCCGCCATTGGCGGGGTTTCGTTGAAGCGGTGTCCGGCCGAATCGACCGGAGCGACCGTTCTTACATCATGCCGGGCATGCCGCCCATGCCGCTCATGTCGGCCGGCGGGGCGCCACCGCCATCCTTGCTCGGGATGTCGGCGATCATGCACTCGGTGGTGATCATCAGGCCGGCAACCGAGGCCGCGTTCTGCAGCGCGGTACGGGTGACCTTGGTCGGATCGAGGATGCCCATCTCGACCATGTCGCCGTACTCGCCGTTGGAGGCGTTGTAGCCGTAGTTGCCCTTGCCTTCACGGACACCCTGGACCACGACCGACGGCTCGCCACCGGAGTTGGCCACGATGAAGCGCAGCGGATCTTCCATGGCGCGCAGGGCGATGGAGATGCCGGTCTGCTGGTCGACGTTGTCGCCCTTGAGCTCGCCGAGGCTGCCCAGTGCGCGGATCAGGGCAACACCACCGCCCGGGACGATGCCTTCTTCGACTGCGGCACGGGTCGCGTGCAGTGCGTCGTCGACACGGTCCTTCTTTTCCTTCATCTCGACTTCGGTCGCAGCGCCAACCTTGATGACGGCAACGCCGCCGGCCAGTTTGGCGATCCGCTCCTGGAGCTTCTCCTTGTCGTACTCGGAGGAGGTGTTCTCGATCTGGGTACGGATCTGCTCGACGCGGGTGTCGATGTCGTCCTTCGTGCCAGAGCCGTTGATGATCGTGGTGTTTTCTTTGGTGATCACCACGCGCTTGGCCGAGCCCATGTCTTCCATGGTGGTCTTCTCGAGGGTCAGGCCCACTTCATCGGAGATCACCTGGCCGCCGGTGACGATGGCCAGATCCTGCAGCATGGCCTTGCGACGGTCGCCGAAGCCGGGTGCCTTGACGGCAGCGACTTTCACGATGCCGCGCATCGAGTTGATGACCAGCGTGGCCAGTGCCTCGCCTTCGATGTCTTCGGCGACGATCAGCAGCGGCTTGTTGGCTTGGGATGCGCTTTCCAGTGCCGGCAGGAGCTCTCGGATGTTCGAGATCTTCTTGTCGTGCATCAGGATGACCGGGTCCTCGAGCTCGACGTTCATCTGCTTCTGGTTGTTGACGAAGTAGGGCGACAGGTAGCCGCGGTCGAACTGCATGCCTTCGACCACTTCCAGCTCGTTCTCGAAGCCCGAGCCTTCCTCGACAGTGATGACGCCGTCCTTGCCGACACGCTCCATGGCTTCCGCGATGATCTCGCCGACGTTCTTGTCGGAGTTCGCGGAGATGGTGGCAACCTGGGCGATCGCCTTGTTGTCGGTGCAGGGCTTGGACAGGTTGCGCAGCTCGGCAACGGAGGCCTCAACGGCCTTGTCGATGCCGCGCTTGAGATCCATCGGGTTCATGCCGGCAGCCACGGCCTTGACGCCTTCACGCACGATGGCGGCGGCGAGCACGGTCGCGGTGGTGGTGCCGTCACCGGCGACGTCGGCGGTCTGGGAAGAGACTTCCTTGACCATCTGCGCGCCCATGTTCTCGAACTTGTCTTCCAGCTCGATCTCGCGGGCGACGGAAACGCCGTCCTTGGTCACGGCCGGGGCGCCGAAGCTCTTCTCGATAACGACGTTACGACCCTTCGGACCCAGGGTTACCTTGACCGCGTCGGCAAGCAGGTTGACGCCACGCAGCATGCGGTCACGGGCGCTGGTAGAAAAGCGGATTTCTTTGGCAGACATATTCAATATGCTCCTTGATTGATTCGATTCCGGGGGAAAGCGTTAGCTCTTTCCGCGGGCAACTCAGTCTTCGATGACGGCGAGGATGTCGTCTTCGCCCATCATCAGCAGCTCGTCGCCCTCGACCTTCACCTTGGCGCCGGCGTACTGGCTGAACAGGACGGTGTCACCGACCTTCACGCCCATCGGGCGGACTTCGCCCTTGTCATTCGACTTGCCCGGGCCAGCGGCGATGATTTCGCCTCGGTTGGGCTTCTCGGAAGCCGAGTCCGGCAGAACGATGCCAGAGGCGGTCTTGCGTTCTTCTTCTTCGCGCTTTACCAGCACACGATCGTGCAAAGGACGGATTTTCATGCGGTCACTCCATGCGTTGACATAGAAAAAGGATTTTCGACGGTGTTTGTTCGCGCCGGGGCGGGGAAACGCGGCGGAAACGCCGCTGTTAGCACTCGCCCGGCTCGAGTGCCAATACTAGGAACGGCCCCGGCGAATTCAAGAGGTGGGGAAGAAAAAAAAGTTGGCGGCTTGCGCGGCGCGAGACGCGCCGGTGGGGTGCGGGTTGGCGGCGTACCTCGGTGGGATCACGTGAATCGGTATAATGCCGGCCAACCAAGCAGGCGCACCAAGACGGCCTGCGACATGCGAATCCAGCCAGGAGAGAACACATGGGCTTCGACAAGATCACCATCCCCGAAGGCGACAAGATCACCGTCACCGCCGACGGCACGCTGACCGTCCCCGACCGGCCGATCATCCCGTTCATCGTGGGTGACGGCATCGGTGTCGACGTCACGCCGGTGATGAAAAAGGTCATCGACGCGGCGGTCGAGAAGGCCTACGGCGGCAAGCGCCAGATCGCCTGGATGGAGGTCTACGCCGGCGAGAAGTCGACCGAAGTCTACCCGGAAGGCAGCGGCCTGCCCGCCGAGACCATGGAGGCGATCCGCGATTTTGTGGTCTCCATCAAGGGCCCGCTGACCACGCCGGTCGGTGGCGGCTTTCGCTCGCTCAACGTCGCCCTGCGCCAGAAGCTCGACCTGTACGTCTGCCTGCGCCCGGTGCGCTACTTCACCGGCACGCCCAGCCCGGTCAAGCACCCGGAGAAGACCGACATGGTCATCTTCCGCGAGAACTCCGAGGACATCTACGCCGGCATCGAGTGGGCCGCCGGCACCCCGGAAGTGAAGAAGGTGATCGATTTCCTGACCCAGGAAATGAATGTCGAGAACATCCGTTTCCCGGAGAGCTCGGGTATCGGCATCAAGCCGGTCTCCGAGGACGGCACCAAGCGCCTGGTGCGCCGCGCGATCGAGTACGCGATCGCCAACGACCGCGAGTCGGTCACCCTGGTGCACAAGGGCAACATCATGAAATTCACGGAAGGGGCCTTCAAGAACTGGGGCTACGAGCTGGCCAAGGATGAGTTCGGCGCCGAGCCACTCGACGGCGGCCCGTGGATGAAATTGAAGAACCCCAACACCGGCCGCGACATCGTCATCAAGGACTCGATCGCGGATGCCTTCCTGCAGCAGATCCTGCTGGTGCCGGAGGAGTACGACGTGGTCGCCACCCTCAACCTCAACGGTGACTACGTCTCGGATGCGCTGGCCGCACAGGTCGGCGGCATCGGCATTGCGCCGGGCGCGAACCTCTCCGACACCGTCGCCATGTTCGAGGCCACCCACGGCACCGCGCCGGACATCGCCGGCAAGGACCTCGCCAATCCGTCGTCGGTGATCCTGTCGGCCGAGATGATGCTGCGCCACCTCGGCTGGACCGAGGCCGCCGATGCCGTCATCAAGGCCATGGAAGGCGCGATCGCCAGTGGCAACGTCACCGGCGATCTCGCCCGCCTGATGGACAAGCCCAACCAGGTCGGCTGCAAGGCCTTCGGCGAGGAGCTGATCCGCCAGATGGGCTGATCGTCGTCCCGACAACGATTGGGAAAAGGGCAGGCGCGTCCGGGTGATTCCGGGGGCGCCTGCTACGCTTCTGGGGCGGGCAAACGGGCCCGCGTTCTTCCCCAGGAGGCGTGCCATGGAACCACTTGTCGAAGCCAGTGCCACCTGCCCCTACTGCGGTGAGCCGGTCGACTTCTCGATCGACACCAGTGCCGGTGAGCAGACCACCGTCGAAGATTGCAGTGTCTGCTGCCAGCCGATCGTGGTCACCATCAAGTGGACCGCCGAAGGCCCGACCCTGGAACTGCACCAGGAGAACGAATGAGCGGTGGAGGGCGGTTCGGCGCGCGTGTTACCATCTCGCCGCCTTCCGATTGCCCATGTAGCTCAGCTGGATAGAGCAACCGCCTCCTAAGCGGTAGGTCGCAGGTTCAAATCCTGCCTTGGGCGCCATCTTCCTTTTTCAGCGATTCCCCGCTAGCCCAGGACCCCGCATTATGGCGGGGTTTGTCGTTGATACCCTGTCCCGCGATGTTCCAGCCGGTCCCCACTGATGTAGCATGAAGGGTGGGGACCAAGGTGGGGACCATCCGATGGGGTGGGGACTAACCAAGCCGACACCGGTCCCCACCGGGTGAAAGACGAGGGCGCGGGCATGCGCATCAACCAACTATCCGCACTCGACGTGCGACGAGCGAAGTTCGAAGGCCGCGCCTTCAAGCTATTCGACGGCGGTGGGCTGTATCTGCGAGTCAGGGCGAACGGTCGGGCATGGGTGTTCCGCTACAAGTTCCAAGGCAGGAGCAGAGACACCACGCTAGGCAAGCTGCCGGGAATGACCTTGGCGGAAGCACGTCGACGCCGTGACGCGTTCCGCGCCATGCTGGCGGATGGAGTCGACCCGATCGAGCATCGCCGCCAGCAAGTCGAGGCGGCCAAGGCAGAGAAGGAAGGCAGCTCCCGGACGCTCGAGCGCGTGTTCGAGGAATGGGCGGCCGGCCGGCAGTGGACAGACGGTTACCGGGAGAAGCTGACCGGCCGATGGCGACGCTACCTGTTGCCCAAGCTAGGCAAGCGCCCAGTCGACGAGATCACCTCGCCCGAGGTCCTGGAGGTGCTGCGCAAGGCAGAGCAGGCGGGCACAACCGAGGTCGCCCCGCGCTGCCGGCAGGACTTATCCCGGCTGTTCGCCTTCTGCATCGCTAACGGCTGGGCAAAGCATGATCCGGCCGCCAGCCTCGCCCACGCACTGAAAGAGCGGGCACCCGTCCATCACCGCGCCGCCGTGCTCGACCTCGACCGACTCGGGGAAGTGCTACGGGCAATTGACGCCCACGCCGGGCAGCCGTCGACAAAGGCCGCGCTTCAATTGTTGCCGATGCTGATGGTCCGCCCTGGAGAGTTGCGGAACATGGAGTGGGCAGAAGTCGACCTCGACGCCGGTCTGTGGAGCATTCCCGCCGCGAAGATGAAGATGCGGGCCGATCACCTAGTGCCCTTGCCACGGCAGGCCCTCGCCATCCTCAAGGACCTGCATCACTGGACAGGGCATCGCGCCCTGGCATTCCCCGGCCTGCGCAGTGCGGCCAAGCCGATCAGTGAAAACACGCTGAACGCGGCCTTCCGCCGCATGGGTTTCTCGAAAGACGAGATCAGTGCCCACGGCTGTCGGGCGACCGCCCGCACCATGCTTGCCGAGCGCCTGCGTTGGCCCGCCCACATCATCGAGCTGCAATTGGCACACGCGCCCCGTGATCCGCTCGGGAGAGCCTATAACCGCGCTGACTTCATTGAAGATCGGCGGCAGATGTTGCAGGAGTGGGCGGACTATCTTGGAAAGCTGCGGCAGTCCGTCACTGTGGCAAGGCGATGATTGCGGATTAGAAGGCCCTGTAATAGCAGCCAGGTGCTGATATTTTCTATCAATGATTTCTTTGGTTTATCGAAAACAATATTAAGTTAAATCAATATCTTAGGGGTGGTGGTATTACATCCACTCCGTCAATTGCGGTGCGTTTGCAAAAATGGTAATACCGAAATTGCACATAAGGTACTGAAAAAAAAGGGGAAAAAGCGGAAAAGTTTTGTTTCTTGGGTAAGGTTGTAATAGCTTAGGTCGCGTTGGATCTTCGGATTCAGCAATAAAGAAGGCCCCGGGTGTTTGCTCCACCCGGGGCCTGTAAATCCATCGCTGATGGGATGGCATGTATACCTAGTTTGTTTCAAACCACCCGATTGGTAAACGGGCTAGCCCGGTTAGCGCCGGGCAGTTAAGGACGATACAACCCCTATTGCATCCAATGCAACCCGCTTAGATTGTCCCTTAAACCGCCGTACTGCCAACGATGCCAAACCGTCAGTGATCCGTCGTTACAACACGAGGATGACTGAAAATGATCACTTGTTCGTGCCCCGCCATCGACTTGTCGCGCCTGCGGCGACGGTCAGAAGTTGAATGCCATGCCGTGCGTTCGACCCTTCGCCCCATTCCCCTCGGACCCCTTGCCGTGCCTTGGTCAGTTACTGCCGTGGCTGACAGGTTCGACATCTTGAGTGTGGGCAGCCAATGGACCGGCAGACGGGAGGCACGAGTCATGCGAGTGAACAGTCAGACCCTCACAATTGGCGACCCGATCGTCCGGCCACGTGATGCAGCCGAATACCTCGGGATCGGCCGTTCGAGTCTGTATCGGCTGATCGACTCCGGCGATCTGCCGAAGCCCCTACGTTTGACGCCGCAAGCGTCCGGCTGGCGGCTGTCCACCCTCGAGGAATTTCTGCAGGAACGTGAGGAGGTGTCGAAATGAAAAATGCCTCCGTACGTGAGAATAGGGCTGGGCCGGCAACCGATACTTTCGGCCATAGCAACAACGCCGTCCTAAGCCGTAAGGCGCAGCTGGCCCGCGTTCTTTACTATCTGCACCAGCACCATTTGCTGCGCTCGGCCGACCGGGTGCTTGAACTGCAGGAGCGACTCCACCGGGTCGAGAGATCGTGGAGAGAGGAACACGACGCCGCTGCGAATCCTCATCGCGTCGTAGAGTACACCTTGGCGCCGACTGTGGCGGGGGAGGTGGCTACATGACACCATTTCAGCATCACCTCGCTCCCTTCGATAAAGTTCTGGCCCACGTCGCCGTGGCTAAGGAGGCGAAACCTGCACCCGGTCTCGTCCGCGCCATGACTTGCGCTTGTCCTGCGCACAAAGACAAGCGTCCGAGCCTTCTGGTCTCCGAGACCGACGATGGCCGCGTGCTGATGCACTGCCGGGCCGGCTGTTCTTTCGATGAGATCCGGCGGGGCCTTGGGCTCGAACTGATCGACCTGATCCCCGAGCACCTGCGACACGCCCGCAACGATGCCAACCGGTCGCCGCACAAAGGCCCAAGGTTCAGCCCTTGGGCTGCGCTCCAGGCCTTGGCCGTGGACGTGATCACCGTCGCACTCGCCGCCGCTCAGATCCGGCGCGAGGGATGGATTGACGACGCCGACTTCGAGGCACTGATGCAAGCCGAGGCGCGAATCCAGAACACGGTTCAGGCGGGAGGCTTTCAGAGATGAGCATCGCAGATCAAGCCGAAGCCTTAACGGTAAATCCTCTCGAGGCAGAGGTCGACGACCGGGACTACACCATCGCACCGCCGAAGGCTGACCCGGCGATGTTCCACGGTCTCGTCGGCGAGGTGGCAGAGGCGGCCACTACCGGACGGGAACCGAACCGGGTGAGCGTAGCCCTGACCTTCCTGACCTGGCTGTCCGCTGCGGCCGGTCGGCATCACTTCATCAGCGTGGGCGACCAGACCCACCCGCTACTGATCAACGGCTTGCACGTCGGTCGATCCATGGTCGCAGCCAAGGGCGAGAGCTGGGCACTGGTGAAGCGCATCCGCCGCGCCGTCGGCGAGATGATGGACAGCGATCACGTGCCTAGTGCCGATGACGAGGGCGCCGTGGTCACGCCGGAACTTTTCGCCGGCCGGGTTCACTCCGGTGGTCTGTCGACGGGCGAGGGGCTGGCGGCACAGGTTCATGACGGTTTCACGACCGGCAAGACCGAGCACGCCCCCATCGACGACAAGCGCCTGCTGATCATCGAGGCGGAGTTTGCCAAGCTGCTCGCGCAAGGCAAGCGGGAGGGCAACACCCTGAGCCCGATCATCCGCGACCTGTTCGATGGCGGATCAATCCAGCCGGCCACCAAGTCCGCTAGCATCTGGGCAACCGAGCCACACGTCTGCGTTCACGGAGCGATCACGCCGTTCGAGCTGAGGGCACGCATGGACGCTACGGCGGCACACAACGGCCTGATGAATCGGTTCCTGATCATCTTCGCCGAGCGCACCCGGCTGGTGGCTTTCCCCGAGCCCACGCCCGACGAGGTGGTTCAACGCCTCGCGGTTCGCACCAGGGACGTGATCAAGTTCGCCCGAGGGGACTACCCGCGTACCAAGTACGCCGCGCCGATCACGCTCTCCGACGAGGCCCGGGAAATGTACCGGGAGGCCTATCCGGACCTGCGGCGGCGCGACGGCTCCACGCCGATCATTACCTCGGTTCTCGAGCGCCGGGCGCCGATCACCATGCGGCTGGCGGGACTGTTCGCCATGACCGACCAGACCGCCGTGATCGGTGTCGACCACATGCGAGCAGCGCTCGCCTGGTCACGGTTCCACCGGGAATCGGTCGGGTTCATCTTCGGGTCGGACATGACCCAGCGTATCCAGTCGGAGAAGCGCCGCGAACACAAGCAGAAGATCCTTGACGGCATCGCGGTCGAGCGATGGATCACCAGGACGGAGATTCAGCGCCGACTGTTCGCCAACCGGATCAAGGCATCAGACCTGACCGCCGCCCTCGAGGACCTACTCGCCGACGGGCAGATCGAGCAACGGGAACGACCGAAGGACAACGGCATCAGCACCGTGAAAGAGTATTCCCGGCCTGCGAAAGATGCGAACCATGCGATACATGGCACCAGCACCGCATCCGCGCCGATGCGAATGTCCGCGAACCATGCGACACAAGGGCAGGCGGACACCGATCAAGCTCCCCATGGTTCGCATGATTCGCAAAGGTTTGCGACCCCCGAAACCCGCACCAGCGCCCATGTTTCGCATCATTCGCATGGTTCGCAGACCACACAGGGAAATGATGACGAGGCGGTGGTATGAGAGCCGCCGACATCATCACGACCCTAGCCGGTCGCAGGATCGCGATTTTGCTCGAGGAAGACGGGTTCACGCGCGGCCCGGGGACATCGCTTGACCGATGACGATGTATGGCTGATTAGCCGACACAAGCAGGCTCTTATTTACCTGCTCACGATCCGAACCGAAGCGGACAAAGCCGGAAGTCTTGCGGTCAACGTATCACCCAGGGAATTCAGACCGAAGGGTAGATCGGACGTGGTCCGCCTCTGCCGGTTGCGAGCGCAAGGGGGCCGTAGATCGGGCCAACCTGCGGGACGCTCTCAGCTGAATCCACGATGGAACTGTGGCCGACGACCACATGTGGGAGACGATCGATGCGTGCCTACTTGCTGACCCTGGCGTTGGAGGCGGCGACATGACCGACGCGACCCAATTTCATCCCTTCGAGGGGGGGTTACATATTGAGGCCTCGGTCTTTGTGCGGGTAAATTGGGGCGTGATCCTCCGGGGTCATGTCGCTCACCTCGTCTTCCGGGCGCTTCATAGTTCTCGCTCCGCCGTGTTGCTCCATCTTGTGACTGACCATGCGCATTTGGCGGTGGCGGCGGCCAGGAGTGTGGAATTCGATGTGATCGAGTCGCCCGTCCTCGGTAGCCTTCCGGATGATTTCTGCAGCAACGTCGTCTGAGACGTTGAAGGCCAATCGCTCCCAATCAGCGTCACACCCCGCAAGGTACAGCGCAGTCGCGATTTGATGTGGTGTTGCCTCTTGAGGGGGCGCGCCAATAGTTTGTTCCCCCTCAACGGATATCAGGCCGTGCAATTGTCGGAAAGATCCGCTTGCAAGGTCGGCATGTGATGGCTCTTGGCTGGTGGGCATGACCGTGGACCATCCGGCAAGCAATTTGCTTCTCGTCCGTTTCTCTTCTCGGACTTTCTCCTCAGCCGCTAGCGCGCGTGCTTCCGCTGCTTGACGCAACTTCTCGGCTTCTTTGAACGCTGCCTGCACTTTGCGGGCGGGGTAGACGAGTGCTTGTTTGGTTTCGATGCATTCGCCGAGCAGATGTCGTTTTTCGCGCCCGGTTACACGCTCGATCCGTCTCGGTGGTTCAAGCTCGATGTGCTCTGACTGCAATTTGGCCAATCGCTGCTCGGCCTCTTTGGCGCGGGACTCGTACTCCCTTAAGCGTTGGCGTAGCTCGTTGACTTGCTGCTCGGCCTCGTCGGCGGTGGCAAGAGCTTGGTCGAGCCGACGTCGGGCCATAGTGGTTTGCTGCCGATGATGCTCTATTTCAGTTTCGGCTTGCGCTTCAGCTTGTTCGACTCGCTGCAGAGCTTGCGCGACCTCAGCATCGGCCATGGCCTCTGCTTCCTCTGCGCGAGCAATGGCTCTGTCCCGCTCATTGCGCGCAGACTCGAGTTCGGCGGGCAGATCCCGGTGCAGCTCGCTTACCGAGCGGTGCACCCACGCCGAAGGACTTTCTCCGTCCGCGATGCGTGCCCGCTTGGAACGGCCACGCTCAAAACCCAGATCGGCATAAGGCTCGATTGCGATGTCTTGTATTTCCCGCAGGGCTTGCCGATTCATGCGTCGGCTCACAGGTTGGCCATCCAGACCGACACCGTGCAAAGTGAAGTGAGCGTGGGGTGCAGACTCGTCTCGATGCACTACCAGGCCGGCGACGGTTGTCGTCAAGCGCTCAGCAATCGCCTCGGCGGTCTGAACGTAGCGCCGATCCTGTTCGGTGACCGGTAATGATTGGATTTCGGATTGGGCATCACTCGAGAACGCAACAATGCCGCGAACAGCCACGATACCGTCTGACCGAATCGGTCCAGGTCGTCGTCTCAGCTCTCCGCGTTTATATCGAACGAGTCGTCGGTGTTCGCATTTTTTGGCGAGGTCGGGTGATCTTGGAACGGGAATCGGAGTGGTGTTGAGGTGGCAGAGCTTCGGGTCAACATAGTCGGGGATCTGTCCGCGGGTATCGTGCAGACGTTGTCCCGCGTGGCCGCTACGAGTGGTTGTGCCGATGCGGACAATCGCAGTTTTAGGCATGGTGCCTCCTAGCATCGGTGCCAGCGATGCACTCCGGGATGGAGCAAAGCAACGTCGTTTGTTGGGCTAACATATAGTAGGTTAGACGTTAGTGGATTAAAAGAAAGTGTCGCTAATTAGGTTCCAGGGTATGGATTCAGTAGCAAATCCTCGCGTTCCGGCCGATGTCGATGTTTCTCAAGTCATCGATGAGATCGTCCTTATCACTCACAAGGAGATGGGGGTCTGGTCGGAGCGCCACAGACGGAGCCGCTTCCGGAACTGGTCATCAATTACGTTGAATAGGGGGGTAGTGCCATGAACACAGAGAACAACGGCTGGAACACCGCCAATATCATGGATGTGACGATCTATATCCTGGCCAAGATCGTCCAAATCGGATTGATCGGGCTGGCCCTGTATTACCTATGGGTGGTCTTTTGAACAAGGCCCCTGAGTCATCATCAGCAAGTGCAAAAAAGGAGACACCTCATGTTGAAGCGCACCCACGTTTTCGCCCTGGCCGCCATCATTGCCCTGACTGGGGGGCTGACCGCCTGTGGCGGCCCGGATGCACCGGAAAGCCCGACCAACCCGTTTAACGGCACCTATAAGGGCAACGTCTTCCTGGATGGCTATCCGCTTCCGGCCGACCAACCGACCCCGTACATGACGATTGACGGCAAGACGCTGCGGACGTGGGTTGGCCCCGATCGCGAACACGATCGGACTGATGAGTTCAGCTACATCAAGGTCGAGACCTTCAAGAGCGGCAAACCCAAGAAAGTCGCGTTCTACAACGAGTACGACGAGGCCGAGTGGACCTTCGTATCAACCCGTAATGGTACCGGCGGGATCATGGGGCCAGACTGGTCATTCGGGCATTACGTCCCGGTCGACTTCGACCCGGATGCCATTCGGGCAAGGCAAGAGAAGGAGGCGACGCTCGCGACGGAGCGGCAAAAGACCGTGAACAAGGTGGTGGCGTTCGGTAACGCTTGGATGGAGGCGTCAGACACATGCAAAGCCAGGGGCCTCGAAGCCACCGAGGATCAAAGCGTGGACATGGAGATCCTTCGGGCCTGCCTTCAGAAGGTCGATGAATGCGAGAAAGCGCACAAGGCCGAGCACGACATCGAGGGATTCAAGTCCTGCTTTGACGACTGAACCGGCGCGATTCCGCGCCACGCCATGAGGTGACACCATGCGATTTCTGATTCTGTTTCTCGGCCTGGCCGTCCAATCGGCCGCACTGGCCGGCTGGACTGTGGAGTCCCACACGGACGCCATGACCGACGAAGTGAAGAAGAAGGCCACGGTCACGAACGACCTTGGCAACTCCTTTACCATCTACCGGATCGCCCCTGGCGGGGAGGTCTGGGGCAACTTCGCACTCTCCGAGCGGATGGTCGATCAGGTTGATTGGCGCGATCCGCCTATCTTCCGGGTCGACAAGCACGAGCCGCACGATCTGGAGGATGAAAAGAAACTGGATGCCTTGCTGAAAAAGCTCGGGGACTCCGGTGATGTCTACAAGTGGGAGCCCAAGTGGGTCAACTTCTCGATGTGGCACGGCGACCCCGACGAGGGCATTGCGCCGGTGCTGGTCGAGATCATGGAAGGCTCCAAGCTGATCGTCCGCTACCACCTGGGCACGGGTGGCTACAAGGACACCACGTTCACGCTCAAGGGCTCGGCCGATGCGATAGCCGAAGCGGTCGGCATCAGTCCGACCGTCGACCATGCCGAGCAGCAGCGCGTCCAGGCTTTCAAGAACGCCGTCTTGGAGGCGTCCGATCAGTGCAAGCAAGACATGACCTCCATGTCCGATTTCAAGGCGTGCATGATGAAACGGATCAAATGCGTGAAGCAGGCAGACCAAGACATCCAAGTGTTCAAGTCCTGCTTTTACGACTGATAGGAAGGGAGATCGCCATGCGAGAAGCGAACTACCAACGCAAGCCGATCACGGCATTTGAGCCGGGGGACACGCTTTACATCTAGAAGATGGAAGGCGACTTTGCCCTGGCCTACCTGTGCCGCTTCAAGGCATACCGGCGCGGCGTGGTCTCGGCCGAAGTGATCGCCCCGGCCAACACGGCGCGGGTGGGTCGAGCCTACAAGCTCAGATCCGGATCGCCCATCACGGCGCGGCTGAAAGAACTGCAACCTGTGGAGATTCGATCGCCACCACGTCGGTGGCAATCACCGGGTGATCTGGTTTCGCCACAAGGACTGCCCGGCCAACTCTCGATGGGATCGGCTCGGTTTTTCTGCTCGTTGGCGTATTACATCCATTCGCTGAGAGCGTCTGCCTTGGCTTCGGCCAGCCTGGCGTAGAGTGTGCTGCTTCCACATACATAACGCGCCCTCCCGTGTGTTCTTTCCGATTCGTCTTTGGTTGCTAACCAACGATCGACATCAGGTTGTTCCATTGACCAGTAAGAAATCCAAGGACATCAACGTTACTTGCGTAAAGGAACTGCACTGCCGTCAGGCCCAGGAAGAAAACGATAAAAAGAACTGTCCATCGCTTGGTCTTTTTCCGGACTTGCTGCTCCTCCTCTTTCCTTTTTGCAATGCGTTCCTGCTCCAGTCTTTCCTGAAACTCCTGCAGGGATCGTGCGTGTTCTTCGGCACGCCGGATTCGTTCTTCTTCCTGGCGGCGAAGATGCTTTCGGTGCTGGAGGAAAGCCTTTTCCTCTCCGGTTTGATCGTCTGGAGCCTTTTCTTTTAGCTGTTGTTCCCGGTGCGCGTCGTGCCTTTCTTGCGCTTGTCTCTGTCTTTCCTGCTCGGCATTGATCTCCTTTCTTGCCTGCTGTTTCACGCGCTTTCCAACTTCGGCGGGGGCGTTGATGTCTGCGGCAGCTTCTTCTGCCACGTCTTCCAGAAAACGAAGGCCTTCCGGGTAAGCGGGAATCTTGATTGCTCCCGAGTCCAGATATGGTTGGAGGTAGACCTCCAGCACGCGATGCTTGGCTCTCCACGTGACGGCTTCGTTTTGCCATTCGCCCAGAAGGTGCTGAAAACGACTGACTTGCTGTACAAGTGCCTTAGCGCGGGCTTCTTCCTCGTCGGCGCGTTGTTCTTGTTCTCTGGCGCGGTTTTCCTGTTCGGTCGCGAAGTTCATCCATTCTTGGAGGCTATCGGCCCTGGCCCCGGCCAGGGATGCCCAATACATGCTGCCAGCCATAATGTGACCCCCCGTCTGTTTGCGTCGATCCCGTCCGGTTTTGATGTACCACGCTCGGGCGGGTTCGGCAAGTCCGTGCAGTTATGTCAACCACACGTTTTTGACGAGGATGCAGCCATGACTCGACAAGTCAGCCCCGGTTGGGGGGGCGCTGGTATCAGCGCCCGGAGGACAATTCCTGGTCCGGAGCGGTTGATACAGTGGTCCGGGGGCATGGGCTCCAGGCGAGTGCTTTGTTGCAAGTTGGCGAGCACGTACACGAGGCGTTTAGTGTGATCTGAAAGACGTCGCAGCACTCGTTCCGGTCTGCCTTGTCCCGAAGGAGTCGCTTGGCGACGGGAGCCAATGCGGCGACGGGGCTTCCCCATATACCGTCTGGACCTTTTGCCTGTCACGGCCGCGATGCTCCCCTAGGAGTGGATCATCATCGCCAGATCCAGCACGTCCCGGCTTAACATCGAGCGACCGCCTCATCGGTCGGTTGTGTTTACCCGAACACCTAGGCACGTGAACTGAGGAGGGCATTCGTTTATTAAAGTGCATTGTTGTGAACAACGAGGCGGGGTCTTGGTGTCCTACATGGCAGGGATCGTCTTTCAACCAGAAGAAAAAATGTAAAGAGTCTCCCGTTTCAGCGGACCGTGAGGTGAAGCCGGAATAGTTTGACGGCGAGCGTGAAAGGATTAGGGATATGCGCCGAAGGGGTAAAAATAGCGTAGCTGTGGAGGTCCCTCATGGGATCTTCTCCCAGTGCCCTGCGAAAACTTACACAGATCGATTGGGGCGTACGTGTGCCGGGCGCAGTGTTTTGGATCATTGTCTGGCAGTCGGGGCGGTGGCCGCGCGGCTTGAGGAAATGTTTCCGAGGGAGTTAAGAGAGCTGTTGTTTCCGCCCGGGGCCTGTTTGGTGGCGGGTGCTCATGACATAGGAAAAGTTTCACCAACGTTTGTTGCCAAGATCCTGCGCGCACTCGATCCCGCTTGCGGGGTGGGTCCTGACTTGGCTGGAGCCGTCGCAGGCGTTTCTCCCGACATCGAGAGAAACTGGGGTGGGCATGCCGGCGTTAGCCAGTGTGCCGCAGCCAGCATGGGAGCGTCGTCACCTATTCCGGAAATCCTCGGCCAGCATCACGGCTATTCACCCCAGGTCGAGGGCCGGTCTGGAGATGAAGAGTCGTTTGGCGGTCAGGCTTGGCAATGTGAGCGCGAAGCGCTGGTCGAGGCGCTCAAGGAGAGGATGGCCTCTGACTGGCCGGAGCACGTCAATCCCGTTCAGGCCCGCGTTCTTGCGGGCCTGACCACAGTCGCGGACTGGATTGGCTCCGGTCAACACTTCGATGATCCGTCAGATTCGTGGGAAGGAAGGGTGGATCAGGCCGTTCATGACTCAGGTTTCATACCGTTCTCCATCAAAAAGGGGCTGGCATTCGAGGACATATTTCCCTTCAGCGCCAATCAGGCACAGGTCCGGCTTGCAGATGCGGTCGAAGGTCCGGGCGTGTATCTGCTCGAAGCTCCGATGGGAATGGGCAAGACGGAGGCGGCCTTGTATGCAGCCTACCGACAGCTGGCCGCCGGCAAGGCAACCGGTATCTATTTTGCGCTCCCGACCCAGCTGACCTCCAACCGGATTCATGGCCGACTCCGGCGTTTTCTTGAAAAGGTCTTGGAGCCGGGTGATCCCATGGCACATGCCATGCTTCTTCACAGCGGGGCCTGGCTGGTGGAGTCGGAAATGGGTGAGGAGGGGCGCCCGGGTGGCTCCTGGTTCAGCCAAGCGAAGCGCGGACTGTTATTCCCGTTCGCGGTGGGCACCCTCGACCAGGCATTGATGGCCGTGATGAACGTCAAGCATGGTTTCGTTCGGGCGTTCGGCCTGGCGGGCAAGGTGGTGATTCTCGACGAGGTTCACACCTACGACGCATACACGGGGACATTGCTCGATGAGCTGGTCGCCTTTCTCCGTGAGGCGGGATGCACGGTCATCATCCTGACAGCAACCTTGTCCCGGTCACGACGCAATCAGTTATTCGGTGAAGAGGCGCTTCGGGACGATTATCCGCTGGTGACCGGTGCCCCGGGCGCCGGTGACCGTGCGGAGATCCCGCTCGAAAGACCACCGAGCCGACCGGTTGGGCTTGCCTGGCATGGGGAAGAGGCTCCGGTCATCGAGGACGCACTGCAACGTGCGTCCGACGGGCAGCACATCCTGTGGATCGAGAACACCGTAGCCGAGGCCCAGGAGCGTTTCCGGGTGCTCTCGGCGCGCGGCCGGGAGGCCTGCATCGAAGTCGGCCTTCTGCACTCTCGCTTCACCGTGGCCGATCGGGAAAGCCTCGAGGATGACTGGGTTGGCCGTTTCGGGCGGGATGGTCGAGGTGTGTCGCGGCAGTCCGGCTGCATCCTCGTTGGCACACAAGTGCTGGAACAGTCCCTGGATATCGATGCCGATTTTATGGTCACCCGATTCTGTCCAACCGATATGCTGTTCCAGCGGCTGGGTCGTCTATGGCGCCACGAAGGGACGCCACGTCCCGTCGGGAGTCGATGCGAGGCGGCAATGCTGGCCCCCACCCTGACTGATGCGATCCAGAATCCGCCGAAGGCGTTTGATTCCACTGAGTCCGTATACGACGCCTATGTCCTGTGCCGAAGCCTTGGCACCTGGGAGGGCCTTGAGCAGGTCAGTCTGCCTGACGACATCCGGCCGATGATCGATGCCACCTATCAGCCTCGGGAAGAAACCGGGACGATGGCCCGATTACTTCATGAGCTGCACGAAGGGAATCGGCGGAAGACGGGCATCTCGACCATGAGACGGCTTGCCCGGGGAGCCCTTTCACTCGGTGGCAAGACGCAATCCGAGGACAAGGCGGGGACGCGTTATAGCGACATGGAGTCCACCGAGGTGCTCCTGTTGAGCGATATTTTCTCGCATTCCGAGACGCGTGAGACGGTCGTTACCCTGCTTGACGGCAGCCGCCATCGGATTCCATGGGACCGCCACGTTCTGCAAAGGCGTGACTGGCGGGTTCTGAGCGTGCAAATGGCGCGACAGAAAGTGCGAGTGGCCGAGCATCAGGCCCCTCGGGCGCTGCCGGTGCGGCTGTTGGAGCGGTACGGACTGGGAAACTGCTTCTATCTCGGCCATCCGGAAGCGGAAACCTCGTCGTTGCGGATTGGATTGGTGAACGATGCGCGGGAAGTGGTCGGGCTTGACGGTCAAGCGGCCAAAGAGAAGTACCGGACCTTCTATCGCCACGATCTGGGCTATCAGGCCGAACGGAGAAAGGACTGAATCAACATGAGTAATGAATACAACCTGATCGACGAGCCGTGGATCCCGGTCGCGGACCACGGCAGGGTGGGGCTCGGAGAGGTTTTCTCCCGTACGGACATCCGCGCACTGGGTGGCAATCCGATTCACAAGTTGGCCGTCATGAAGCTGCTCCTTGCCATTGCCCAGGCCGCCTGCACGCCCGAAGACGAGGACGATTGGCGAAAGATGGGGCCCGAGGGGCTGGCATCGAACTGCCATGCCTACCTGGAAAAATGGCGTGACCGCTTCTTTTTGTTCGGTGAAGCTCCCTTCCTGCAGATGCCAGCGGTGGAGTCACTGGTCGCCACCCGGACGGAAGCTCGATTGAAGAAGGCCAAGACGCCCGGGCAGAGGAAGCAAGAAATACAGAAAGGCGCACCGAAGCCCTTCGGTGCCGGCTTCTACCCGGATCTTCCCTCGGACAACAACTCGATGCTCTCCCACACCATGCTGGGAAAGGAGCTGGATTCGGGTGAACAGGCCCTCTTCGTCCTGACCCTGATGAACTTCGCCTTTGCCGGGAAGCGGGTCGAGGGAGGAATGACATCCCTTGCCGGCACCGTACTCAGTGACAAGCACAGCGCGCCTGCAGGCCCCGGTCTTGGAGGATTCGTGGGTCAGCTGCACGGGCTCGTGGTGACCGGAGACCTGCGAAAGGATGTCTGGCTGAATATGCTGACCAAGGCACAGATTGAAAAGGCGAACCGGTGGACAGAAGGAGTGGGGCGTCCTGCCTGGGAAGCCATGCCCGCTCACGAGCAGGACGCGCGGGCCAAGGCCATCAGGGAAAGTTACCAGGGATGTCTGGTCGGGGTCTCGCGGTTTGTCTACCTCAAGGAAGGCGGTATCTATTACCTCGATGGCATTCAGTATCCCAAGGTCAGCGAGGGCTGGTTCGAGCCCACCCTGATGCTCGATCAGAGCGACAAGCTGCCGAAAGCGAAATACGTGAACCTGGAAAAACGCCCTTGGAGAGAGCTTCCTGCCTTTCTCTCGTTCCTGGAAAGTGGAAGTACAGCTGGCTTCGAGAACATGGCGCTTCGAGTCGGCGTTCAACGAATGAGTCAGCGGAAAGAGCGACTGTGCGTCTGGACAGGTGGAATTCGGGTCAGCAGTACATCGGGCGATCAGTCGGCCAAGCAGGACGACGACTTTCTCGAATCGACAGTCTGGATTGACGGGGATGACCTCGGCACGGTCTGGCTCGACCACCTCGATCTTGAAATGAAGGGAATGGATAAGCTCGCAAGCACCGTATACGGCTGTGTGCGCAACTATTTTGCAGACCTTCATGCCACGCCTGAGTATGCCGGTGCGCAAGCGGCGCTAGCCTCAAATCTCTTCTGGCAGTTCTGTGAGCGGGATTTCCAGACTCTCGTCGATAACTGCGAGCAAGGGGAGCGCGAGTCGCAGGCCCGAGAGGCATTGAGACACCGCTTTGTGCAGCACGCTCACAAGGTGTTCGACCTGTACGCACCGAGGGAAACAGCTCGGCAATTGGAGGCCTGGGCAAACCGACGGCCAAATGCGCCCGCTGGTTATCTCGAGACTACCGAACGACAACAACCCACGATCCAAGGGGCATGATGATGGAGAATCAAACCACCGAGGAGGCGACCCGGAGCAAGACGAGTGGGCACGAGTCCAGTCGAGGGCACCGTTTCGTAGCTTACCTGCTCGACAGGGCCCGCAATGACAAGGGTATCGCGGCACGGTTCCGGCGGGCGGACAACCCCGCTACGGAGTACCAGGTCTGGGAAGTGCTCGCGGATTTTGGCATCGACCTGGAGTACCGGGATCAGCGACTGCCTTTTGTGACCGTCGGCGCAGCGATGATGCGGGCCCATGCCGAACAGAATGGCGTGCTTTCGATTGGAGCCGGCCTTGCCCACAGCTACCCGGATGGCAAGGAGAGTGCGCCAGCTCGCGCCCGGTTGCGTCGTCTGCTCGCCTGTGACTCCACGGAAGAGGCCTGCGAGGTGCTACGACCGATCCTCACACTGGTGCAGTCCCGTCTGGGCGCGAGGCTCGACTACGGCCGCCTGCTCAATGAACTGAGCTGGTTTCATCGCCATGGCGAGCGGACCCGGGCCCGGTGGGCGCAAGATTTCTTCCGGGGCCATTTCAAGGAAGAGAGGGGCTCATGACAGACGCGCTAT
This sequence comes from Guyparkeria halopsychrophila, assembly GCF_044582135.1. Taxonomy (NCBI): domain Bacteria; kingdom Pseudomonadati; phylum Pseudomonadota; class Gammaproteobacteria; order Chromatiales; family Thioalkalibacteraceae; genus Guyparkeria; species Guyparkeria halopsychrophila. The sequence continues at coordinate 92,908 of NZ_JBDODP010000002.1, forward strand.
ACGCCAGTGTTCTTCGACTGGACCGGCGAGCCATCCGGAAACTCGCCATTACCGATCCCTACTCGCTGCACCGAGTCGTGTACAGCCTGTTCGACGATATAAGAACCGAATCGGAAAAGCGCGGACACGACCCCAGCGGAATCGTGTACGCCGATAAGGGCGGCAACCGCCTGGGAAGAACCATTCTTACCCTTTCCGACCGGGCCCCGGCCCAAGGTGTGATTCGGCACGGGGAAGCCTTCGGTGAAGTCGAATCGCGGCCCATTCCCGAGGACTTTCTGCGCCATCCCCGGTATCGATTCGAAGTGGTCGTCAATCCGACGGTCACGAGCGCCGGCAAGCGCGTACCCATCAAGGGACGGGATGCCATCGAGAAGTGGTTCGTCGAGCGCAGCGCAGAGAACTGGGGGTTCTCGGCCCCTGCGCAATCACTTCAGGTCGGGCAGGTGAATGTCCAGCAATTCAAAGGAAAACATGGAAACCACATCACGCTGTCTCAGGCCCAGCTGACCGGTCTGCTTGAAGTCACGGATGGGGCGCGGTTCCGTGAGAGCTTCGCTCGCGGCATCGGGCGGGGGCGTACCTTCGGCTGCGGCCTCCTCCAGATCAGACCGGTGATCGACAATCCGTTCGGCTCCTGAGGGGGCGGGCACCAGCAATCGAGAAAGGAAGAAGTCATGGAAAACAACTCCCTCAAGAACACTCGTATCGAGTTTCACATTCTCCAATCGTTTCCGGTGACCTGCCTGAACCGGGATGACGTGGGCGCACCGAAAACCGCCAACATCGGCGGAGTGACCCGGGCACGGGTTAGTTCTCAGTGTTGGAAACGCCAGGTGAGGCTGGCGCTGCGAGACTTGGGTGCCAAGGCCGGGACACGTACCAAGAAAGTCAAGGAGCTTCTGGTGCCGGCCTGCAAGGCACACGGTGCGGATGAGCAGGCGGCCGAGGCGTTTTCGGATCGTGTTGCGGAAATCCTTACCAAGGACACCTTGTTGTTCATTGGTGACAACGAGGTCGAGGCGTTGGCCCGATACGGCAACTCTATCGACTTCGATACCTCTGGCGTGAAGGAAAAGACACTCTGGAAAGAGGCGAAGAAGGTTCTTGACCAGGATCGGAGCCTGAAGCACCTCAACGCCCTGGACATCGCACTCTTTGGCCGCATGGTCGCCAAGCTGCCCGACATGAACGTCGAAGCAGCGTCCTCTTTTGCCCATGCCATCTCTACCCACAAAGTGGCCAACGAAGTGGAGTTTTTCACCGCTCTCGATGATTACGCCGACCCCGATGAAGAGGCCGAGCACGAGAGCGGCTCGGCCCACATGGGAAGCCTCGAGTTTAATTCAGCAACGTATTACCGGTACGTGAGCCTCGACCTCGGGCAACTGGCAGAGCAGATTCCGGCCGATAACCTTGCCGATGCAGTGGAGTCATTCGTCAAGGCACTGTTCATTGCCGTGCCCGATGCGCGTCAGACGACCATGTCCGGGGCCAGTCCTTGGGATTACGCTCGGGTTCTGGTCCGCAAGGGGCAACGACTCCAGGTGCCGTTCGACCGGCCCGTCCGTGCGCAAGGTCAGGGCTATCTCGAGCCGAGCCTTCGGGAGCTGGACGGTTTCATCGACAGCCGGGAAAAGATGCTCGGCTCCCTCTACGGGAAGCTGGGTGATTATCGCTGGGGTGATCGGGAGGATTTCAGCATTGATGATCTTGTCGGTGCACTGAAGGGCCATGTGGAGGATGCCGCTCCCGTGGAGGAGGCCTGAGGATGGGGGGTCGAAACATGCTCTTGTGGCTGGAGGCCCCCCTGCAGTCGTGGGGTCATGATTCCCGCTTCGGTCGTCGGGACACCCTCGATTTCCCGACCCGATCCGGTGTGACCGGTTTGATCTGCTGTGCACTGGGGGCGGCGGGAGAGCAGCACAAACTGCTCTCCCGCATCGCATCGAGTGATATGCAGGTGGAAGCCTACCCCCGCGCGGATGAACAGGGCCGGCCGGCACCACGGCCTCCGCTGATGCGCGACTTCCACATGGTCGGCAGCGGGTATGACGGCAGCGATCCATGGGAAAGTCTTCTGATCCCCAAGAAAGCGGATGGCACGGCCTCCAGCACAGCAATCAAGATGACCTACCGGTATGCCATTCAGGACATGGCATTCGCTGTCGTGCTGAGCTTGCCCGACGACCTTGCCGAGACCATCGCCAAAGCACTCGTCGAGCCTCGATGGGATGTCTTTCTTGGCAGGAAGAGCTTCGTGCCGACGGAAATGATCTTCCAGGGCATCCACGCGACTCATGACGAGACCCTTTCCGCAGCCCGTGAACTGGCAAGAGCTAAGGGCAGGGCTCCTGCTTTCCGGGTGCTGGAAGGAGAGCATGAGGGAGACGAGGTGATGACCCTCAACGACGTGCCTGTCCAGTTCGGTGAAGACAAGCGCTATCGAGACCGGCGAGTGACCGTGCAGTGGATGACGGAGTAGTCAGCGGTGGCTCGCAACCGACTGATCGTCAAGGTGAGCCGGGAATCGTTGCCCCGAGTCAAGGACAAGTACCCCTTCATCTACCTGGAGCGGGGGCGTCTCGAGGTCGATGACAGCAGCGTGAAGTGGATTGATGCGGACGGACAGGTCATACCCCTACCGGTAGCCACCCTGAACACGCTTCTTCTCGGCCCCGGTTCGACAGTGACCCACGAAGCGGTTAAGACCGCCGTGGCAGCCAATTGCTCGATCAGCTGGGTCGGCGAGGACTCGCTGCTCTTCTACGCGGCCGGCTTCGTACCCACCTCCGATGCCCGCAACATCAAGCGGCAGGTGGAGCTGGCCGCCGATCCGAAGAAGTCTCTGGAAGTCGCTCGAGCGATGTTCCAGCGGCGTTTTCCCGATACCGACCTGAGTGAAAAGACCCTGTCGGCGATGATGGGGATGGAGGGGCACCGGGTTCGTGCCCTTTACCGGGAGAAGGCCGAGTTCTACCAGGTGGGCTGGAAGGGCAGGCGTTTCACGCCGGGCAAGTTCCAGCTCAGTGACACGACGAACCGAATCCTCACCGCCTGCAACGCCGCGCTCTATGGAATCCTCTGCTCCAGCGTGCACGCACTGGGCTACCTTCCTCAAATCGGGTTCATCCACTCGGGGAGCCCCCTGCCTTTGGTTTATGACCTGGCGGACCTTTACAAGGAGCACCTGAGCATCGATCTGGCGTTCCAAATGACCCGGCAGACGGCAGGTCGTTACGACAAGCACGAAGTATCCGCCGAGTTTCGTCGGCGGGCCGTGGAGATTGACTTGCTCGACCAGGTCGAACGGGATATCGAAACACTGCTGGGAGGGAGAAAGCGTGGTCGTGGTCATCGCCAATGATCTGCCGCCAGCTGTCAGGGGGCGGATGAAGCTCTGGTTCAGTGAACCACGCCCCAACGTCTTCGTATCCGGCATCAGGGATGCTGTGTCGAAGACCGTGGTCGACTATCTCGTCGATCACTGCCCACCAGAATCGGGGGTGATGATCTTTCGGTCGATCCCTGAGCCCCCGGGGCATGAGATCCGTACGATTGGACCGACCAGGAAGGATTTGGTGAAGCTTAGCGGGCTACCTCTGGTCGTCGAAACCCTGAAATCCTGAAAATCCCAATATCTTGAGTTGGGCTATTGGCTCTTTAACACTATATTGCTGTCTTCCCCGCGCGAGCGGGGGTGTTTCTCGACGCTTGTAATCGTCCCACTCTGACCGCGCGTCTTCCCCGCGCGAGCGGGGGTGTTTCTCACCGGATGGGCCGGAGCCGGATTATCGGGTAGTCTTCCCCGCGCGAGCGGGGGTGTTTCCGCTCGTTCCTGACTGTCGTCTACCGCCCCAAGGTCTTCCCCGCGCGAGCGGGGGTGTTTCCCGATACGATCGGATCATGTCCGCCGAAAAGGCGTCTTCCCCGCGCGAGCGGGGGTGTTTCTTAAACCCGTTCGATCGAGGATCGGAGGCGGGAGTCTTCCCCGCGCGAGCGGGGGTGTTTCTGGTGCCGCCTAATGCGCGCAACCAATGCACCAGTCTTCCCCGCGCGAGCGGGGGTGTTTCCCTTCTTGGCCGGTTCGCTCGCCGCGGCCTGGCGTCTTCCCCGCGCGAGCGGGGGTGTTTCCCCTCACGCCCGGTCAGTTTTTCCGCAGTATGTGTCTTCCCCGCGCGAGCGGGGGTGTTTCTGGATATCGAAGTCGATATTGACGGCGCGGCCAGTCTTCCCCGCGCGAGCGGGGGTGTTTCCCGGGCGGAAAGCGGCATGATCGACGTGCATCCGTCTTCCCCGCGCGAGCGGGGGTGTTTCCCAAGCAGTCGTGGGTAGCATTCACCGACATTGGTCTTCCCCGCGCGAGCGGGGGTGTTTCCCCGGCGATCGTACATGCGGTTGAAGTTGTTGAGTCTTCCCCGCGCGAGCGGGGGTGTTTCCGATGCCCCGTTGCTCATCCTCGGGTTGACGGCGTCTTCCCCGCGCGAGCGGGGGTGTTTCCTAAGCAAAACGGGCTTCCTGCCCAAATCATGCGTCTTCCCCGCGCGAGCGGGGGTGTTTCTGTATGTGGTTGACGAGCTGGGCGAGCACTTTGGTCTTCCCCGCGCGAGCGGGGGTGTTTCCACCGCGAAGCCTGGGCAGACCCCGACCATCGGGTCTTCCCCGCGCGAGCGGGGGTGTTTCTCCTACTCATTACGCGATGCTCCCGACGTATGCGTCTTCCCCGCGCGAGCGGGGGTGTTTCCTCCGGCGCGGTCACCGAGCGCTGGCGGCTGAAGTCTTCCCCGCGCGAGCGGGGGTGTTTCCGTGAGGTAGTCACCATGATCGAGATGGAGATTGTCTTCCCCGCGCGAGCGGGGGTGTTTCCCAGATCGGCTGCATCGTCTGCCGGCGGGAGCAGTCTTCCCCGCGCGAGCGGGGGTGTTTCCATATTAGTGGCATCCTCAAAAGCATCAGCGGCGTCTTCCCCGCGCGAGCGGGGGTGTTTCTAAGCGTTTGAGCATTAGCGAGCTGGAAGAACAGTCTTCCCCGCGCGAGCGGGGGTGTTTCCACGGGAGTTATCGAGGGCACGCCAGTCACGCTGTCTTCCCCGCGCGAGCGGGGGTGTTTCCCTCACTCGAGAGCCTTCGTTCTCAGATCAGCGGTCTTCCCCGCGCGAGCGGGGGTGTTTCTCCGGCAGGCCGCACCCAGGCCGGGCTGGTTAGGTCTTCCCCGCGCGAGCGGGGGTGTTTCCGACCGACTACGCCGCGAAGCCGAGGGGGTGGAGTCTTCCCCGCGCGAGCGGGGGTGTTTCCGAGGCCGGGGCCGCTGCCGAGTTTACGATGGAGTCTTCCCCGCGCGAGCGGGGGTGTTTCTGTGGCCTCGAAGGTCTTGTTGTCGGAAGTGTCGTCTTCCCCGCGCGAGCGGGGGTGTTTCCCGGCCCCAGAGCGACGTCTCGGTTTGCGTCAGGTCTTCCCCGCGCGAGCGGGGGTGTTTCCTGGTCGACGTGTCACGCAAGGTCCCGGCTATAGTCTTCCCCGCGCGAGCGGGGGTGTTTCCGACCGGGCCGACAACGCCCATGCCGTGCTCAAGTCTTCCCCGCGCGAGCGGGGGTGTTTCTGGCCCGATCACCGTCGAGGCCAACGTCAACGGGTCTTCCCCGCGCGAGCGGGGGTGTTTCCGACTTGAGCGCCGTTGTGGCCGACATGAAGCTGTCTTCCCCGCGCGAGCGGGGGTGTTTCGGGTGCGTATTGCCTTCGCCTCGGTCGGCCTTGGTCTTCCCCGCGCGAGCAGGGGTGTTTCCACCACGTTCGAGGCTAGCTTCGCGCCGTGGTCGTCTTCCCCGCGCGAGCGGGGGCGCCTAGCGACCGATCGCCCCGCTGCCTGCATGATGTATTGGGCGAGGTGTTTCTTTTTATCGGCGCCGCTAGCGCTGGCGTCGACAATAGTGGGGACCATAGTGGGGACTGAGTCAAATTAATCATTTTTTTATATTTTATTTTCAATAAGTTAATGTATTTATGTGGGGCCTGCCTTGGGCACCAGAACCTTCCCTGACGGCTGAAAGGTTTCAGTCGCGCACCACGTGCTTGAGAATGCCGACCACCTGTTCGGGCGTGGTCGCCCAGGCCATGGCGGCGGCGTCGACTTCCTTGAGCGGGTGGATGATGTCCTCGTCGTGCAGGGTGATGTAGGGCGTGCCCAGCGCCGCGGTGTAGCCGGCGTCGAAGGCGGCGTTCCATTGCTTGTACTTGTCGCCGAAGCGCACCACGACCACGTCGGCCTGCTCGATCAGCGTCTTGATGCGGATGGCGTTGACCTGGGCGGACTTGTGGTCGCGCCAGAACTGTTTGGACTCCTCGCCGAGCAGGTCGCCGGCGGCGTCGCTGGCGGCGTGATCGGTGACCGGGCGGGTGAAGGTGATATCCAGACCGGCATCGCGTGCGCCTTGCTCGATCTGTTCGCGCCAGTCGGTGTGGATTTCCCCTGACAGGTAAACGGTAAGGCTCATCGATATCTCCTGGGTCGATTCAATCGGGCAGGTCGGTGACCGCGCCGGTGGAGGCCGAGCTCACGTTCTTCGCGTATTTGGCCAGCACGCCGCGCGGGTAGTTGGGCGCGGGGCGCTGCCAGTTGGCGCGGCGGCGTTCGAGTTCGTCGTTGTCGACGTGCACCTCGATGGTGTCGGCCACCGCGTCGATGGTGATGGTGTCGCCGTCCTCGACCAGCGCGATCGGCCCGCCGTCGAAGGCCTCGGGCGTGATGTGGCCGACGACGAAACCGTGGCTGCCACCCGAGAAGCGCCCGTCGGTGATCAATGCCACTTCCTTGCCCAGTCCGCGGCCCATGATCGCCGAGGTGGGCGAGAGCATCTCGCGCATGCCCGGCCCGCCGCGCGGCCCTTCGTAGCGGATGACCACCACGTCGCCGGCGGCGACGGTGCCATCGAGAATGCGTGCCTGGGCCTCCTCCTCGGAGCCGAACACCCGCGCGGTGCCGGAAAAGCGCGTGCCTTCCTTGCCGGTGATCTTGGCCACCGCGCCTTCCGGGGCGAGGTTGCCCTTGAGCACCCGCAGGTGACTGTCCGCCTTCCGCGGGGCATCCAGTGGCGCGATGATTTCCTGCTCGCTGGGGTAGGGCGCCACCTCACGAAGATTCTCTGCCAACGTGCGGCCGGTCACGGTCAGGCAGTCGCCGTGCAACAGCCCCGCATCGAGCAGCATCTTCATCAGCGGCAGGATGCCGCCGATCTCGACCAGCTCGCTCATCATGTAGTGCCCGGAGGGGCGCAGGTCGGCGAGCACCGGTACGCGCCGGCCGATCTCGGTGAAGTCGTCGAGGGTGAGCGGCACGTCGACCACGTTCGCCATCGCCAGCAAGTGCAGTACGGCGTTGGTCGAGCCGCCCAGGGCGATCGTTACCGTGATGGCGTTCTCGAAGGCCTTGCGGGTCATGATGTCGCGCGGTTTGATGTCCTTGTCCAACAAGTCGAGCACCGCCGCGCCGGCCGCCTCGCTGTCGGCGCGCTTCTCCTCGGAGACCGCGTTCTGCGCCGAACTGCCCGGCAGGCTCATGCCGAGCGCCTCGATCGCCGAGGCCATGGTGTTGGCGGTGTACATGCCACCGCAGGAGCCCGGGCCGGGGATGGCGGTCTTCTCGATGTCTTCCAGGCGTGGCAGGTCGATCTCGCCCTGGGTGTAGGCGCCGACGGCCTCGAACACCGAGACGATGTCGGTGTGGCATTTGCCCGGCAGGATGGTGCCGCCGTAGACGAACACCGACGGTCGATTGAGGCGCGCCATGCCGATCAGGCAGCCGGGCATGTTCTTGTCGCAGCCGCCGATCGCCACCAGCCCGTCGAACCCCTCGCAACCGGCGACCGTCTCGATGGAATCGGCGATCACCTCGCGCGAGACCAGCGAATACTTCATGCCCTCGGTGCCATTGGCGATGCCGTCGGAGATGGTGATGGTATTGAAGATCACGCCCTTGCCGCCGGCGGCGTCCGCGCCGCTGCGGGCGGCGTCTGCAAGCTTGTCGATATGGGCGTTACAGGGGGTGACCTGGCTCCAGGTCGAGGCGACGCCGACCTGTGGTTTTTTGAAATCGGCGTCGCTGAAGCCCACTGCGCGCAGCATCGCCCGACTGGCAGACTTGTTGATGCCGTCGACTACCGGGGCGGAATGACGGCGGCGCGGATCGCTGGCGGGATCGGTCATGCGGTTGCTCCTCAAGGTTGCTGGGGACACCTTAGCAAGGACTCGGCACGACTGGCATGGCGGTGTGTCACACGGCGGATGCTATAACAGGACTGTCGGCGCACGATCAAGCGTCGCGCTGGTCTGAGCGCGCGCCGACCGCCCCGGCTTGCCGATTAGGGCGCTCCGGGAATGAACCAGTAAAGGCTTGAGGTGCCATCATCATGAAAGTGCAGATGTTCAAGTACTGGGAGGCTTTGCGCTCCAGTTTCTGGTTCATCCCGGGGATGCTGGTGGCCGGGGCCGTGGCCCTGGCGGCAGTGGCCGGCCGCGTCGATCGTCTCACGGTGGTCGAGGGCTGGCTGGCCATCGGCTGGTCATTCACGGGTGGGCCGGAAGGCGCCAGCGCGGTGCTGGGCATTATCGCCGGGTCGATGGCCACGATGGCCGGGGTCGTGTTCTCCATGACTCTCGTGACGCTTTCCCTGGCTTCGTCACAACTGGGCCCGCGTCTGCTACGCAGCTTCATGCGCGATCCTCCGACCCAGATCGTGCTCGGGACTTACGTCGCCACGTTTCTCTATTGCGTGCTGGTGGTGCTGACCATTCGCCGTAGCGATGCATACGCCTTCGTCCCGCAGCTATCGGTCACCCTGGGTGTACTGCTGGCCGTGATCAGCCTGGGTATGCTGATCTACTTCATCCACCACGTGGCCATTTCCATCCAGGCGAACCAGGTCATCGCGCGAGTGGGCAGCGAGTTGATCGATGTGTTGGAGAGCCTGTTCCCCGAGACTATCGGCCAGGGACCCGCGGGGAAGTCCGCGGAGATTCCGGGCGCTGCCTTCTTGCGACTGCTGAGCCGCGAGGGCGAGCCGGTTGGCGCATCGGGTGACGGTTACGTGCAATTCGTCGACGCGAGTGCCCTGATGGCCCTTGCTGTGCGGGAGGACGTGGTCATTCGTCTCGAGTGTCCTCCGGGCCACTACGTGGTGGCCGGTCGTTCCTTGCTGCGGGTCTGGCCCGCTGGCCCGCGTGGCGACGAGTTTGCCCGGGAGGTCAACGCGGCCTTTGCCCTGGGCAATCAGCGCACACCCGGCCAGGATATCGAGTCTGCCCTCTTTGAGCTGGTGGAGATTGCCGTGCGGGCGCTGTCACCGGGGATCAACGATCCATTCACCGCTATCGCCTGTGTCGATCGTCTCGGTTCGGCGTTTTGCCGCTTGGCCACGCGAGAAATGCCGTCTCCGTATCGCCAGGACAGCAAGGGGCAGTTGCGGGTGATTGCTCCGTCTCCGAGTTTCCCGACGATACTCGACGCGGGGTTCGACCAGATTCGGCAACACGGGCGAGCCAACGTGGCGGTGAGCATTCGCCTGATGGATACGCTCGAGCTGATCACGGCCTTCGCCCATCGACCGGCCGATCGGGCCGCGCTCTTGCGGCATGCCGACATGATCCGGCGCGGGGCATGGCAGAGCTTCCCCGAGCAAGAGGATCGCGAGGTGCTGGATCAGAGCTATCGGGCAGTCAAGCAGGCGCTCGAGGCCTCGGCGCAGGAAAATTGACTGCCCAAACGGACGAAAGCCCGGCGATCTGCCGGGCCTGGTGGTGGATCGGGGAGGCGGTCAGTGCCGGCCTTCAGCTACCTCTTCGATCAACTTGGCATTGAATGCCGGCAGATCGTTGGGGTTGCGGCTGGTCACCAGACCGTTGTCGACCACGACCTCCTCGTCGACCCAGACGGCGCCAGCGTTCTTCAGGTCGGTCTGGATGCTGGGGTAGGAGGTCACGCGCCGGCCCTGCAGCACGTCGGCCTCGACCAGTGTCCAGCCGCCATGGCAGATCGCGGCCACGGGCTTGTGCTGATCGAAGAAGCTCCGCACGAAGCTGACGGCCTTCTTATTCTGGCGCAACGCGTCGGGGTTCATCACCCCGCCGGGCAACACCAGAGCGTCGAAGTTCGACTCGCTGGCCGAATCCAGCGGTACATCGACATCGAAGGTATCGCCCCACTCGGTGTGTTGCCAGCCTTTCACCCGGCCATCGGCCGGCGAGACGATCTGGGCGGTCGCGCCGGCTTGTTCCAGTGCGCGCTTGGGTTCGGTCAGCTCGACCTGCTCGAAGCCGTCGGCCACGAGCAACGCGACGCGTTTTCCTGTCAGTGTTTCTGCCATGGGTTGCCTCCTCGACAATGGTTGCATAAACGGGGCATGGAGCAGGAGGGTAGAAGACACCCGGCGGCGAGTCAGTTCATCGTCACGCGGCCCTGATGCATCTGCTCCGGTGTTTCACGACCGTCGGCGGGTGGTTGGTTGCCGTGCTCGGTCAGCACGGTCTGAAACGCGTTCTCCCTCGCATCCCGCGCGGTTGTCGGCACAGCTAACCTGCGCCAGGTCTCGCACGCACGCTCACGCCCTCGGGCCGTCCGTTTTCGCTCTCCGACAGCCGCGAGAATGCGTGGCCCGAATCACACGCTTGACCCCTCCAGGGCACGCCCGTAAATGCCGAGGTCGGATTCGCTGTGCAGCACGAAGCGCAGGCGCTGTACCGTTTTCAACGACGGCGCGGCGTCGACCACCGTGTCGATCGCTATTTTCGCGGCCGGTTCTACTGGATAGCCGAAGGCGCCGGTGGAAATGGAGGGAAAGGCCACGCTCCCCAGGCCCGTCTCTTCGGCCCGGGCCAGCGCATTGCGATAGCAGGCGGCCAGCAGTTCGTCGGCCGGCTCGTCCATGCCGTAGACCGGCCCGAGGCAGTGGATCACGTGCGGGTTGGGCAGGTCGTGGCCGCCGCTGATCACCGCCTCCCCGGGGCGGATGGGCGCGAGTGGGGCGCATTCGCGGGCCAGCCCCGGTCCGGCGACCCGGTGAATGGCCCCGGCCACGCCACCGCCGGGCGCGAGTTGCACGTTGGCCGCATTGACCACCGCGTCCATGTCCAGCTGGTCGACGATATCGCCCTGGATGCACTCGATGGTGACGCCTACGATGGTTCGTGATGTCATCGGGATGCCTCGATTGATCGTTGCTCGGGTCTGCTCCAAGCCGACATCGAAAGTGTAGGCAATACCCGAACAACCGTCAGGGAGCGGCAGTTGACCGAGGTTGCACTACGCTTGAGCCGGACCCCGCGAAGGAATCACACGATGCGACGTCTGTTGACGCTCTGTCCGATCGTCTGCTGTCTGCTGCTGTTGCCGCTTGCCGCTCGGGCCGAATTCACCACGTCGGCGCAGACCTTCGTGCTGGACGAACGGGAAATCAGTTACCACGCGCTCGGCGATACGCAGGCGCCGGTGGCGATCGTGCTGGGTGGCGGGCCGGGCTTTTCCAGCTGGAACCTCGAGCCGGTGCAGCATCGACTCGCCGAGCTGGGCTATCGGACCGCGATCATGGACATGCTCGGGGTGGGGGAGAATGCGGTTAGTGGAGACGCGCTGACGGGGCAGGCCCTGCTGGATGCCTGGGTGGCCCAGATCGAAGGCTTGCGGCAGTCATTGGTCGGCGAGGGCCCGGTGGTACTGCTGGGGCATTCCTGGGGTGCGCTGATGGCGCTGCTCTACACGCGCGCTCATCCAGACGCGGTTAACCATCTGGTGCTGCTCAATCCCGTCGATCCGGAACGCCGCGCGATGCGTGATGTGGTGGTGCAGATCGATCGGCGCCGGGCTAGGGAATTGGGCGAGGCCTGGGATGACGAGCGGGCCTGGCAGCAGCAAACGGGCGTAAGCGACGACCCGGCGACGAGGGCGCGTCATCAGATAGAACGCGCGTTACCCAGCTACTTTCTCGATTACGCGCAGGGCCAGCGGTATGCCGAGCAGTTCGATGCCTCGGACTTCTCCGCGACATTGAACATCGAGGGCTGGCGGGCGTACCGGGCCAATCCGGTCGACTACGCGACGATCCGGGAATGGAACATCCCGATTGATTTTATCGGCTGTCGGGACGACCTGTTGATGCCCGAGAGCCTCGCGGCCCTGCAGGCGAACCTGTCGCTGTCGCGGATCGAGGTGCTAACGGGGTGCGTGCACTTCCCGTGGGAGGAAGTGTCAGGGCAATTCACCCAGGCGCTGACATGGAGCGTATCGCGGCCCGCCGGCCAGGAGGCCGACCGCATCCCCTGATTATCAGTCCTCGTTCTTGTTTTCGTTGGCCGAGCCTTCGATGGCGCTGCCGAGGTTCCTGACGTCCTCGCCGAGGCCTTCCATGGTGTTGCAGCCGGCGGTCAGGGCCAGCAGGCCGGCAAGAAAGGTGATGCTGATGAGTCGAGTGATCATGGCTGGATCTCCGTGTGAGGTGTCAGGCGGTCATGTTGAGCGGGGGCATCGTCGGCACGTGTTCGATCGATGCCGCCGCGTTCTGCATTGCCGCGCCGGGGCAAGTGTCATCAAAAAAGCCACGCCGTGTCGGGCGTGGCCTCGATGCGCCCGGATGGTGGAAGGCGTCAATCGTGATCTTGGGCTTCGCCTTCGATCGAGTCACCCAGCTCCTGGGTATCCTGGCCCAAGCCTTCCATCGTGTTGCAGCCGGCCAGCAGCGTGAGAGAGCCTGCCAAGGCAAGCAGCATTGCAATGCGTTTGAGAAAGATGTGAATCATGATTCCGTACCTGTTCCATTTGTTCTCTTCGAATGCTCCGAGCGAATCGGCGAGGTCTCGGAGGTTTGAGCCGAAGATCATGTCGTTGCCGATCCATTCGGATAGTCCTTAGGATAGTGCAACGGCGACAAGGTTCCCCATCCGGTTGCGTCGATTCGGATGAGTAGGCAAGGAGATGGCGTGGAAATACTGCTAATAGGCGTCCTGTTGCTGGCCGGTTTGGCCTTCGGCACCCTGGGGAGCCATTTCTTCGGGGTGCCGCGGGTGGTCGGCTACATCCTGATCGGGATGCTGTTCTCGCCGGATCTGCTGGGCGATCACCTCGGGCTGGATACCGCCCGCTGGACCCAGCCGCTGGTGGCGATCGCCCTGGGCATCGTCGCCTACCTGATCGGCGGGGCGGCCACGATCGGACAACTGCGTCGCCTGGGCGTATCGATCATCACGGCGACCGTCGGCAAGGTCGCCGGTGCGTTCCTGCTGGTGTTCGCCGGGTTCGTCTGGCTGGGCGTGAGCGTGCCGGATCTGCCGGTTTGGGGGGCGCCGCTGGTGCTCGCTGCTCTGGCAACCATCACCGCACCCGCTGCCATCGTCGCGATCATCCATCAATATCGGGCGAGCGGGCCGTTGACCACGGCGCTGCTGGGCATGGTCGCGATGGACGATGCCCTGGGCGTGGTGATCTTCTCCGTCGCACTGGCCCTGCTCGCCGCTGACGGCCTGGCGTCGGCCTTGCCGCTGTTGGCGTGGGAACTGGTCGCGGCGCTGGTGATCGGTGGGGTCGGCGGCTGGCTGATCGAGCGGATCAGCCGCCTGCTGCACGAACACGAGTTGCGCCTGGTTGCACTCATCGGCGCCATCATCCTGCTGGTCGGACTGGCGGAGGCCTGGCATTTTTCCGGACTGCTGGCGGCCATGACGCTGGGTTTTACCGCGCGTTGGTTCGGCGGGGCCCATGCCGAACGCCTGTTCGAGCCGGTCGAGCAGCTCGAGGAGATGGTGTTCGTCCTGTTCTTCACCTTCGCCGGGTTGTACTTCGATCTGTCTGTCGTGGTCGAGCACGGCTGGCTGATCCTGCTGTTCTTCGTGCTGCGTGGGGCAGGGCAGGTCATCGGTTCATGGATCGGCGCTCGCCTGGGTGGGGCGCCGCCGGCGATCGCGAACAACGTCGGCCTGGGCATGCTGCCGCAGGGTGGCGTGGCCGTGGGCATGGCGCTGATGCTCGAGGGGCAGCCGCGCTTTGCCGAGGTGGCGATCCTGGCGATCAACATCATCACGGCAAGCACGCTGCTGACCGAATCGATCGGGGCGTTTGCCGCGCGGTTCGGTCTGAGGCGGGCCGGTGAACTCAACGAGGCCAATGGTGGACACGACGGGGAGCATGACAATGAAGGCAAGTGACTGGTTGAAGGCACATCCGGTAGAGGCGGTAACCCTGTCGCCGGAAGCCTCGCTGCCGGAGGCCGCGACCCGGTTTCTCGAACACCCGGAGGTGCGCGACATCTACGTGATCGACGCGGACGGGCAGGTCTGTGGTCACCTGGGGTTTCGTCGGCTGGCGGGCCTGCTGCTCGCCCATCTGCGGCCCACTCACAGCCGGCGGCAACTGGTCGAGCGGGTGACCACGGGCGTCGTGCGCGAACACATGGACGATCACGTGCTCTGTATGCAACCGGACGAGCGAATCAGCGAGGTGTTCCACCACCACATGGAGCGGCGGGTCGAGGACATCCCGGTGGTCGACGCCGACCGGCGGCTGCTGGGGGTGATCCGGGTCGCGGATCTGCTGCGCCAGGCGATCGATCGACGCGACTAACCCTTGGGTAGCTTGGGCTTTCCGCTGAGGTAGGACGCGGCCGGGTCGACCAGAAAGCGGTCTTCCAATGCCTTGCGCCCCAGCAGCATGCGAAAGCGCATGCTGTCACGGTCGGTCAGGGTCAGCTCCATGGTCTGTTCCTCGCCGCCGATCACCGCCCGGGTGGCGATGACGTAGCGATTCTCGCGGTGCCCGCCGGAATCCGAGATCAGCCGCTGGTCGAGTAGCTCGGCCTCGCAATGAACCACGGTTTGGGCGTCTCGCTGGACTGGGTGCACGGACAGGCGCACCCAGTCGCGGTTGGCGCGACGGAAGGGCTCGATGAAAAAGGCATGCAGGCAGGACGTGCGCGCCCCGGTATCCACCTTGGCCTTGATGCGCGGGATGTTCAGGTCGGGCAGGGCGATCCATTCGCGCCAGCCGAGCCTTCGCAGCCTGTCGCGGTCGTTGTCGTTCATTTCTGGTCCTTAGTTCTCGACGGCATCCTTGTCATCGGCGTGATCGGCGTGGAAGTGGCCGACCTGCAAGGCCACATTGCCCGCGTCCGTCTCGAAGCGGGCAATGTGGTAGACGGCGTCGCCCTCGTGGACGAGCGGAAGTTCCAGCCGGCCGATGATGATTCCATCGGTATTCGAGACGATGGCCTCGCGCTGGCCGCTGTAGGGGTCAGCGATATAACCCAGTGTTTCATCCTTCGCTACCTGCGCGCCCAGCGGCAGCACGGTGCTGAGCATGCCGCTTTCCGGGGCGCGTACCCAGGCACTGCGCCGGGACACGACGGGTTCACGCCATTTGTCTGTTTTGCGTTTGGAGGGTGGCAGCATCTCCAGTTTGCGCATCACGTTGAGTACCCCGGCCACCCCCGCGCGGATGGAGACCTCGTCAAAGCGCAGGGCCTCACCGGCCTCGTAGAGCAGGGTGGGGATGCCCAAGTCGCCGGCGGCGCCCCGCAGCGAGCCATCCCGCAGCGAGGCGTTCAGCAGGACTGGCACACCGAACGCGCGCGCCAGATGCAGCGTTTCATCATCGTCCAGGTCGGCGCGAATCTGCGGCAGATTGGGGCGGTGAATGGCGCCGGTATGCAGGTCGATGCCATGGCTGCAACGGGAGACCACTTCCTCGAGGAACAGGTTGGCCAGACGGGCGGCCAGGGACCCCTGATCCGAGCCTGGGAACGACCGGTTGAGATCGCGTCGGTCGGGCAGGTAGCGGCTCTCGTGGATCAGGCCATAGGCATTGACCACGGGCACGGCGATCAGGGTGCCGCGCAGCCGACCCAGCGAGCGTGTTTTCAGGACACGGCGGATGATCTCCACGCCGTTGAGTTCGTCGCCATGGAGGGCCGCGCAGATGAACAGGGTGGGGCCGTCCCGTCGGCCGTGAAGCACGTGGACCGGCATGTTCAGGCTGGTGCGCGAGCTGAGCTTGGGCATGGGCAGGTCCACCAGGGCTCGCTCGCCCGGGGCGATGCTGTGACCGGCGATCTCGAAGGCCTCGCGCATGCGATCAGCCCCGCCCGCGGGTGCGTGTCAGGCTGCTGCCGGAGCGACGCTCGGCCAGCTTTTTCTCGATGAACTGGATCTGTGTCCCGGCGATGTCCTTGCCGGTGGCCGCCTCGATGCCCTCCAGCCCCGGCGAGGAGTTGACCTCCATGACCACCGGGCCGTGGTTCGAGCGAAGCAGGTCGACACCGGCGACGTTCAGCCCCATGGTCTTGGCGGCCCGCACGGCGGTGGAGCGCTCCTCCGGGGTAATGCGGATCAGGCTGGCCGACCCGCCACGGTGCAGGTTGGAGCGGAACTCGCCCTCCTTGCCCTGGCGCTTCATCGCGGCGACCACCTTGTCGCCGATGACGAAGCAGCGGATGTCGGCACCGCCGGCCTCCTTGATGTATTCCTGCACCAGGATGTTGGCCTTCAGCCCCATGAAGGCCTCGATGACGCTTTCGGCGGCCTGGTTGGTCTCGGCCAGCACCACGCCAATGCCCTGCGTGCCCTCAAGGAGCTTGATCACCAGTGGCGCACCGCCGACCATCTTGATCAGGTCCTCGACGTCGTCCGGCCGGTGGGCGAACCCGGTGACCGGCAGGCCGATGCCCTTGCGCGACAGCAGTTGCAGCGAGCGCAGCTTGTCGCGCGAGCGACTGATCGCGACCGACTCGTTGAGCGGGAAGGTGCCCAGCATCTCGAACTGGCGCAGCACCGAGGCGCCGTAGAAGGTCACCGACGCTCCGATGCGCGGGATGACCGCGTCGAAGTTGTCGAGCGTCTCGCCCTTGTAGTGCACCTTGGGCTTGTTCGAGGTGATGTTCATGTAACAGCGCAGCACGTCGAGCACCCGCACCTCGTGACCACGCTCGGTGGCGGCCTCGACCAGGCGTTGCGTCGAATACAGCTTGGGGTTGCGCGAGAGAATGGCGATTTTCATGCAGGCATCCGGTTGTTTCGTTTTAGAAGGGTTCGGTGGCGAGCGATAACCCAACTGTAGGAGAAAACCCGCGTGGTTGGCAGCGGAAATCGGCCGGGGGTCGGGATATCCGGGATTCGCAAGCAAAGGGCAGAAGGTGAGCCAAGTCTGGCCTCCGCCGTCTCCTGGTCCAAGCGTTTTCGCCGCCGGGCCAACCGGGCGGTGGGTCTGGGCCTTTCCTACTCTAGGGCCTCGAAGCTCGCGATCAGGTCGAACAGCTCGGCATCGATGGCGCTCTGGCGTTGCCGATGGAATGAGGTGCTCAACTGCTCCAGCAATTCCTCGATATTCTTGTCCGCGCGCTGCATGGCCGCCAGACGGCTGGCGTTCTCGCTGGCGAGGGATTCGGCACAGGCACGAAACAGCGAGACGAACAGGTATTCCCTCACCAGGGCCTGCAGCGTCACGCGGCCGTCGCCCACCACTTCCGGCAGGTTGTCGGTGGGCCACAGGGTCTCGATTAGGGACGCGATCCAGAAGCGATCCAGGGGCAGTAGGCGCTGACGGACCGGCTCGAACACGGCGCCTGAGGCGGGTTGATTGTAGAAGAGCTGCATGTCGGCATGCTCGGCCTGTACCAGCTGTGTTTCGTTGGCTATTAGTATCCGCCCCACCAGGGGAGGAATGGCCTTGACGGCATTGGGCACGTCGAAGCGCCCGCTGATCGCCAGGCCGGCCTCCGTCAATCGACCCTCCACCCGCTCGCCAACGGCCCACAGGTGCAGGGACGCTTCCCGGCCGCGTAGATGCTCGAGCGCGAAGTCGGCGATCTTCTCGTTGAACTGCCCGGCCAGACCCTGATCGGAGCCGAAGACGACTGCGATCAGTGGGCGCGGTTCGTTCCGGCGTTCCGCGGGCGGGGAGGCCATGGCGTTTCGCTGGCGCAGGCAGGCCGTCAATCCCAGGGAGACGGTGCGGTAGTAATCGCCCACCGACTCAACGGACTGCTCGAATTGCCCGATGCTTGATGCCGCCATGGCCTTCATGGTCTGCACCACCGCATGCAGGTCCTTGGCGTTGTCGATCTTGCGGCGCAGATCCACGGTATGGCCGGTCATAGCCGCGACTCCGACTGGTCGTCGCCTGCGTCCTCGTCTTTCTCGCCGAGGAATGGCTGCAATGCCCCACGCGCGGTCTCGATGATCGATGCCCGCTGCGCCTCGGAGAGGGAGGTGCCAGCGGCCAGGGAGTCCCGAAGGGGCTCGTCCAGGTCGGCCACAATGGATCGGACCCGTCCTTCCGCCTCGGGCATCTTGG
This sequence comes from Guyparkeria halopsychrophila, assembly GCF_044582135.1. Taxonomy (NCBI): domain Bacteria; kingdom Pseudomonadati; phylum Pseudomonadota; class Gammaproteobacteria; order Chromatiales; family Thioalkalibacteraceae; genus Guyparkeria; species Guyparkeria halopsychrophila. The sequence continues at coordinate 111,226 of NZ_JBDODP010000002.1, forward strand.
CCAGCGGGATTTCGTCGAACAGCTGCTCACTCAGGGCCACCATGAGCACGATCTGTTCGGCGAGTGGCACGGGTTGGGCCTCGGGCTGTTTCAGGCAGGCGCGGATGCGTCGGCCATGCTCGATCACCCGGCGCGTTTCCTCGTCCAGGCGCGCGCCGAAACGGGCGAAGCTCTCCAGTTCTTCGAACTGCGCATAGGCCAGCTTGAGATCGCCTGCCACTTCCCGCAATGCCTTGCGTTGCGCCTTGCCGCCCACGCGGGACACCGACTTGCCGACATCGACAGCCGGCAGCATGCCTAGCTCGAACAGGGAGGGCGAGAGGAAGATCTGGCCGTCGGTGATCGAGATCAGGTTGGTGGGGATGTAGGCGGAAATGTCCTGGGCCTCGGTTTCGATGATCGGCAAGGCGGTGAGGGATCCGCCGCCTTCCTCCGAGCGCAGGTGCGTGGCCCGTTCCAACAGGCGCGAATGGATGTAGAAGATGTCTCCCGGAAAGGCCTCGCGTCCCGGCGGTCGGCGCAGCAGCAGCGACAGCTCGCGGTAGGCGCGCGCGTGCTGGGTCAGGTCGTCGTAGACGATCAGCACGTCCTGGCCATCGGTCATCAGGTGTTCGGCGATGGTGGTCGCCGCGTAAGGCGCGATGTAGGCCAGACCGGGCGCTTGGTTGCCCTCGGTCACCACCACGGTGGTGTATTCCATCGCCCCGTGGGCCTGCAATGTGGCCACGGCCTTGGCCACCGAGGCGGTGCGTTGTCCGATCGCGCAATAGACGCAAAACACGTCCTTGCCGCGCTGGTTGAGGATGGTGTCGATCGCGATGCTGGTCTTGCCGGTCTGACGATCGCCGAGAATCAGTTCACGCTGCCCCCGGCCGATGGGAATCAAGGCGTCGATCACTTTGAGGCCCGTCTGCAGCGGGACCGAGACGGCGGCGCGATCCATGATCGCTGGTGCCGTTCGCTCGATCGGCATGCGTCGGCTGGCTTGCGGGGGGTGTCCCTCGTCGAGCGGCCGACCGAGCGGGTCGACCACCCGCCCGATCATGGTCTCGCCCACCGGCACATCCATGACCCGTCCCGTGCGTTGGACCTCGTCGCCTGCCTGCAGGTGACGGTACTCTCCCAAGAGCACCACGCCGATTTCCTGTTCGTCGAGATTGAAGGCAATGCCGAAGATCCCTCCCGGGAACACCAGCAACTCCTCGTAGCCCACGTTGGGCAGACCGCTGACCCGCGCGATGCCGGTGGAGACACTGATGACTCGGCCGACTTCGCGCACGGGCATCCGCGCCTCGAAGGATTCCCGTGCCTCCTCTAGGGCGTCAAACCCCTGGTTCAGGGCATGCCGGAGGCCGTCGCGGGTATCGGTCATTCGGACGCATCCTCGGACGCGCCCGACTGGCGGTCACTGGGTTTTCTCGACGAGCTGCCCGCCTCGCGGACATGCGCCTCAATGCGTTCGACCAGGTGGTGCTCCAGGGCATGCAGGTATTCCTCGATGCTCCAGCCGAGCTTGTGTCCGCTGCCGACCAGCTCGATCCCGCCGATGATCTCGGGGGCTGTCTCGAAGCGGATGGAGATCTGCGTGTCCATTGCCTCGGTGAGGGCCTCACGTAATCGCGTCTGCTGCGCCTCGGGCAGGGGGAAAGCGCTGCGCAGCCTGATCGCCTCATTGGAGCCGGCCAAGTCGTCGGCCAATTCGCGTCGATCCGATTCGTCCAGGTCCTGCAGGCGGCCGAGAAACACGTCGGTCATGGCCGATTCCAGGCTTTGATTGGCCAGGTCCTCCAGCGCCTGTCGACTGATGGCCAGCACCTCGGCACGCGCCTTGCGCACCATGTCCTGGCTCAGGCTGTCCTGCTCGCGGCGCAACGCCTCGATCTGCTTGGCGCGCAATTGCTCGGCGGCCCGTCGCGCGGCATCCATCAAGCGATGGCGCTTTTGGCTCGCCTCTCTGGTCACCTCCTCGAGCCGTTCATCGCGCTGGCGCTCCAGGTCCACGTTCTTGTTTTCGAACTTCTCGCGCTCGCGTTCGGCCTCGGCACGGGTTTTCTTTGCATCGGACAGGTCCGCGGCAATGCGCGCTTCGCGGGCATCGATCGCGCGGAGTATCGGTCGATACAGAAAGCGCTTGAGCAGCCAGACCAGGATCACGAAGTTGATTATCTGGGCCCCGACTGTGTACCAGTCAATTAACATGGATCAGCCACCGCTCGCCGCGAGGAAGTGGTTCCAGAAGGGATTGGCAAAGATCAGGATCATCGAGACCACGAAGCAGTAGATCGCGGTGGACTCGATCATCGCCAGGCCCACGAACAGCGTCCGGGTGATCGCCTGGGCGGAGTCCGGCTGTTGCGCAAGCGAGGTCAGGGCATTGGCAACCGCCCGTCCCTCGCCGAGAGAGGGGCCCAACACGCCGATACCCAGCGTGAGCCCGGCGGTGACGATGGAAGCCACCGCGATAATGGTCATGCTGTCCATGGGGTCTTTGCTCCTGCGGTGATGGTCATTGGCTGGATTGGTCGGCGGTTTCCACTCGACGTACCCGCGTGGCGGCGGCGATGTAGACGGTGGCCAAGATGAAGAAGATATAGGCCTGAACCATTCCCGTTAGCAAGCCGAGCGCAGCCATCACGATCGGAAAGAGAAACGGGGTGATGGTCAGGAGGATGCCGATGATCATGGCCCCGCTCATCATGTTGCCGAACAGGCGCACCGCCAGTGCCAGCGTTCGAGAGAGCTCGCCGATAACGTTGAACGGCAGCATGATCGGCGTGGGGCGGGCGTAGGAGCGCAGGTAGCTCGTCAGCCCCCGTTCCGAAATGCCGTAAAAGGGCACGGCCACGAACACGCTCAGGGCGAGCGCCACGGTGGTCGACAGTGACGCGGTGGGCGACTGGTAGCCGGGGATCATCGTCAACAAGGCGCAGATCGCGATGAAAAGAAACAGCGTGCCGAGAAAGCCCAGGTACTGGCGTGGCTCGTCGAGGCCGACGTCCGTGACCTGTGTCTCGATCTGGATCACCACCACCTCGAGCAGGTTCTGCCAACGTGAGCGCGTCTCGCCGGTCGACAGTCGAGAGGTGACCAGCCAGCTCCCCGCCACCAGCAGGAGCATGGTGGCCCAAGTGAATGCGATCGTGGCGTTGAGCTTGAGCCAGCCGTATTCCCAGAACAGGATGCCGTCGGGACTCAGAAGCATCCTCAGCCCCCCTGTCCGGGTTGGGTTGCCGGTGATTCGGCTGCGCTGCCGGGACGCGTCCACCGGAGTACCAGCCAACGCGCGATCAAGAACCCCAGCAGCGAGGCAATAACTCGCCGCCAGTCACCGTCCGCCGCTATCAAATAGAAGCCGCCAACGGCCGCCATCATGCGAACCAGAAAGCTGGAAACGAACAGGCGGGCCGGGTGCCGCGACGAGGCGCTTCGGCGCACCGTCCACCAGAGGCCGCCGAAGAAGAACAGACCCAGCGCGATGCCGGCGAGGCATGCCAGTAGCCATATCAGGATGTCATTCATCGCCGTCTCCCCCATCGCCGTTTGCCCGTGTCTGCTGAATCGCCTTGTCTTCCTTGGCCACCCAGCGCCAGGCATTCAGGCAGCCGAGCACCAGTCCGGCCACCAGAAGCGCCAGCGTCCAGGAAAACGGCGCGGGATGGTGTTCGTCCAGCCACAGGCCCAGCATTGTCCCCAGCAGGGTGGGCACGGCCACCGACCAGCCGACCAGGCCCATCATGCCCAGGCCGAACCAGACGCCGTGGGTGGTGTCCCGCTGGGCGGTCAGCTTGCGTACCGCCTTGGCGCCGACCGTTCGGCTGAATGCATTGCCGTGATTCCGGTTCTCGTGGTTCCGGTTCTCTTGGTGGTCGCGATCGCGCTTGTCAGTCATGGTGGAACTCCGCCAGTCGTCGGATCAGACCGCTCTCCAGTTTTGTCATCACCGAGCGGACGTCTCGCTCCTGTTCGCTCAAGGTCATGAACTGTTGTTCGACGGCCTCGCGAAGGTGCCGAAGGTCCTTGCCGCTCAAGGCGTTGCGCACCGAAACACGCACCTCGCTGCCCGTCTTGACCAGTATGCCTTCATCCACCGCCACATAGATCTCGCCGTCGCCCGGCGTTTCGAAGGTCAATATCCCGGGTTCCAGCGCGGCCACGCAATCCAGCCGCCGCGGCAGGATGCCGAACGATCCCGAGCGGCTCTCGGCCACCACACGGGAGACCGTGTCGCGTTCCAGGAAAACCTCGAACGGCAGCAGAATCCTAAGCCTCATTGAGGTCGTTGGCACGAGCATCCTCCGTGGTGGTCGAATCGCTATCGTCATCGCTGTCGCTGTCGCTGTCGCTGTCGGATGAGGAGCGCTGCCGGTTCTTCTCGTGGGCCTCGTCGACCGTTCCGATCATGTACAGCGCACTCTCCGGCAGATCCATGAACTCGTCGGCGAGAATGCGTTCGCAGCCATCCAGCGACTCATCCAGGCTGACCAGTTTCCCCGGTTGCCCGGTGAACTGTTCGGTGGTGAAAAACGGTTGGGTGAGAAAGCGCTCCAGTCGCCGAGCCCGGGCCACGATCTTGCGATCCTCCGGCGAAAGCTGTTCCAGCCCGAGCATGGCGATGATGTCCTTGAGTTCCGCGTACTGGGCCAGGGTGCGGCGCACCTCCCGGCCCAGCCGGTAGTGACGTTCGCCGATCACGCTGGGGGTGGCCATCTTCGATCGTGACTGCAGCGGGTCGGCGGCCGGGTAGAGCCCCTCCGCCGCGCGTTTTCGCGAGAGCACGATCGAGGCGGACAGGTGGGAGAAGGTATGCACGGCTGCCGGGTCGGTGAAGTCGTCTGCCGGCACATAGACCGCCTGGATGGAGGTGATGGCGCCGGAGTCAGTGTTGGCGATGCGTTCCTCGAGCTCCGCCAGTTCCGTGCCCATGGTGGGTTGATAGCCTAGCCGCGAGGGCATTTGCCCCATCAGGCCGGAGACCTCGGAGCCGGCCTGGATGAAGCGAAAGATGTTGTCCATCAGCAGCAAGACGTCGCGGCGCTCGTCGTCGCGGAAATACTCCGCCATGGTCAGGGCGGCATGCCCGACGCGGAACCGGCTGCCAGGGGGCTCGTTCATCTGGCCGAAGACCATGGCCATGTCCGACAACACCCCGGCCTCCTTCATCTCCCGATAGAGCTCCTCACCCTCGCGGCAGCGTTCGCCCACGCCGCAGAAGATGCTGACCCCCTCCTGGTGCTCGACCATGTTGTGAATCATCTCGGTGAGGAGCACGGTCTTGCCCACGCCGGCGCCGCCGAAAAGCCCGGCCTTGCCGCCGCGCTCCAGCGGCATCAGCACGTCGATGATTTTGATGCCGGTCTCGAAGATCTCCGAGCGGGTGGAGCGACGTGCCAGCGGCGGTGGTGGGTGATGGATGGAGCGCCACTGCATCCCCTGGGGCTGCGGGCCACGGTCGATCACGTCGCCGAAGACATTGAACATCCGCGACAACCCCTCTCGCCCCACGGGGGCCTTCAGCGGTTCGCCGGTGCTGGTCACCGCCATCCCGCGGCTCAAGCCCTGGGTCGGGGTCAGCGCTACGCCGCGCACGCGATGCGCGCTGACCTGCATCAGCACCTCGACCACGATGTCCTTCTCCGCGCCGGTGCGCAGGATCGTATTGATGGGCGGCAGGTTTTCCTCGAAGCTTGCCTCCACCACGCTGCCGCGGACCGAGACGACGACGCCTTCGACTGTTTGACTCATCGGATGCTGACTCCCTCGATCGGGCTGATCGATCTTCCACAAGGGTAGGCAATAGCGGTCGGCATCACAGCCGTTCTGCCTGGCCTCCGTGGGACAAGGCAAACCCCCTTGCCGGGGCGCGGGTCATCAGGAATAGGTGAGGGCGGAGCGAGAGGGTGTGGCCAGACTGACCTTTGGCCCGCTTGGTGGCGCGGCCGGATACGCGTTGACGAGGCGGTTTCCGCGGCGCGTGCGGAGACATGTCGGCGTCATCTGATTGGTGCGGGTGGCCGGACTCGAACCGGCACGGCCTTTCGGCCTGCAGATTTTAAGTCTGCTGTGTCTACCAATTCCACCACACCCGCGATGGGACTCGGCCGGGCAGAGGGTGCCCGGCGGCGGGCATTCTATCGCCTTTCGGCGGTGCCGGCGAACCGCATGCACGGGCGATCAGGTGCGTTACACTCACGCGTTCGATTCATTCAGCACTGCCCGGAGTCACCCGCGATCATGTCAGAAGCCAACGGTCCCAACGCCAATGGTCACCATCCTGCTTTCAGCCTGGTACGCTCGGTCCCCATCAAGGCGCTCAATCTGACCGTCGACGAGTACCGGCACGACAAGACCGGCGCCCGGCACTACCACCTGGCCACCGACGACGATCAGAACGTGTTCCTGGTCGGTCTGCGCACGGTGCCGGAAGATTCCACCGGCGTGGCGCATATCCTCGAGCACACCGCGCTGTGTGGCTCGGAGCGTTTTCCGGTGCGCGACCCGTTCTTCATGATGATTCGCCGGTCGCTCAACACCTTCATGAACGCCTTCACCTCGAGTGACTGGACGGCTTACCCCTTCGCCTCCTGCAACGAGAAGGACTTCTACAACCTGCTCGACATCTATCTCGACGCGACGTTTTTCTCGCGTATCGACGAGCTCGATTTCTGCCAGGAGGGCCACCGGGTCGAATTCGAGCAGTGGGACGATCCGAGCACGCCGTTGACCTTCAAGGGCGTGGTGTTCAACGAGATGAAGGGCGCGATGAGCGACTCGACCTCCGTGCTCTGGGAGACACTCTCGCGTGAACTGTTCCCGGATACCACCTATCACCACAACTCGGGTGGCGACCCTGCGCTGATCCCGGATCTGACCTACGAGCAGATGGTGGCGTTCTACAAGCGCTTCTATCACCCGTCTAACGCCGTCTTCATGACCTATGGCAACCAGCCGGTCGAGCGGCTGCAACGCCAGTTCGAAGAGCGGGCGTTGGCGCGCTTCGAGAAGATCGATCCCGATTCGGCCGTACCGCTCCAGCCGATCTTCGCCGGCCCGAAACAGGTCGAGGACGTCTACCCGCTCGACGAAGACGACACCGCCGAGAAGACCCACGTCAACGTCGGCTGGATGCTGGACGAGAGCGCCGATCTTGACGCGCGTCTCGAGGCGCAATTGCTCGAAGGCGTGCTGCTGGAAAACAGCGCCTCGCCGCTTCTGCGCGCGCTGGAAACCACCGATCTGGGCGCCTCGCCGTCTCCGGTGCTGGGGCTGGAGGATTCGCAGCGCCAGATGGTGTTCGTCGCGGGGCTCGAGGGCAGCGAGGCCGACCGCGCCGAGGCCGTGGAAAAGCTGATCCTCGACACACTGACCGGGGTGGTGGAAAAGGGCGTCGACCCCGACATGGTCGAGTCGGTGCTCCATCAGCTCGAGCTCGAGCAGCGCGAGATCACCGGCGATGGTTTCCCCTACGGCCTGCACCTGATCGTTCAGGCGTTGCCGGCGGCGATCCACGACAGCGATCCGATCAACCTGCTCGATCTCGAGCCGGCCCTCGAGCGCCTGCGTGCCAAGGCCGCCGACCCGCAGTTCATACCCAACCTGGTCCGTCGCCTGCTGCTGGACAACCCGCACCGCGTGCGGTTGGTGCTCAAGCCGGACACCGAGCTCTCCGCGCGCCAGCTGGCCGCGGAGAAGGCCCGGCTGGCGGCCATGCAGGACACGCTCACCGAAGAGGATAAACAGCGCATCGTCGGTCAGGCCAAGGCCCTGGCCGATCGTCAGGCCGTGGAGGGCGACCTGTCGATCCTGCCGACGGTGACCCGCGAGGATATCCCCGAGGACATCGACATCCCGCAGCCCGAGCAGTTCGTTCACCAGCCGTCGAGCCAGCGGTGGTACAACCGCAGTACCAACGGCCTGTGCTACCTGCAACTGGCGATCGACCTGCCGGACCTGGATCGGGACGAACTTGAACTGATGCCGGTCTATGCCGGTTTGCTCACCGAGATGGGGGCGGGTGATCGTGACTACGTCGCCATGGCCGAGGCGGTCACCGCCAGGAGCGGCGGCTTCTCCTCGGGCGCCTCGGTGCGTGCAGGTATCGATGATGTCCACAAGACCAGTGGGTTCTGGCTGCTGTCGGGCAAGGCGCTGGTGCGCAATGCCGATGCGATGGTCGACTTGTTCCACCAGCATCTCGATGCCGCGCGCTTCGATGAAATAGATCGCATTCGCGATCTGGTCAGCCAGATGCGCTTTGGCACCGAGCAGGGCGTCTCCGGTCGTGGTCACGTTCACGCCATGCTGCTGGCCACCTCGGGCATGTCGGCCCGTGCAGCCATGCGTCACGACACCGCCGGGGTCTCGGCCGTGCGCCGCATCAAGTCGATGGATGACGGGCTTGAGCAGTTGGCCTCCCGTTACGATCTGGCCGAGCGACTGGCGCGGCTGCACGAGAAGCTCAAGGGCGGGCTGCGTCACTACAACGTGGTCACCGAGCGGCGTCACTTTGCCGAGATGGCCCAGGCCCTGCGCCCGCACATGCACCAGGGGCAGACGGACCAACCGTTCGCGCTGGGGCGTCACGAGGAACAGGTGCGCGAGGCCTGGATCGGCAACCTCGCGGTCAACTACTGCGCCAAGGCACATGCCTGCGTGCCGCCCAAGCACCCGGACGCGGCCGCATTGGCCGTGCTGGGCGGTTTCATGCGCAACGGCTTTTTGCACACGGCCATCCGCGAGAAGGGCGGGGCCTACGGTGGCGGGGCCGGCTTCGATTCCGAATCCGGCAGTTTCCGCTTCTTCTCCTATCGCGATCCGCGCCTGGCCGAGACGCTCGAGGACTTCGATCGGGCAGTCGACTGGGTGGTGGACAATACTCACGAGGATCGCACCGTCGAGGAGGCGATCTTTGGCGTGATCGCCTCGATCGACAAGCCGGGTTCCCCGGCCGGCGAGGCGAAGAAGGCGTTCATGGATTCGCTGCACGGCCGAACCGTGGACGACCTGCGCGAGATTCGGGCACGGGTGCTCGATGTCACCCAGGACGATCTCAAGCGGGTGGCGGAAACCTACCTCAAGCCCGAAACGGCGTCGGTCGGTGTGCTTGCCGGTCCGACACGCGAAGAGGACCTCAAGGCGCTGGATCTGCGGATCGAGCGCATCTGAGCCGAGTCATGCCCTAGGGCGGGAGTGAGTGGTGAATCGTAACGAATCAGGGCAGGGAGTGGGACGGATGCGCTGGATGATCTGGATCGGGGTGGCGGCAAGCCTGCTGCTCGCCTACTTCCTGTTGCCCATTCTCAGTCCTTTCGTGGTGGGTTTCATCATCGCCTACCTGTTCAATCCGCTGGTGACGAAGCTGGAGCGACGAGGCGTCTCACGCATGCTGGGGGCCTCGGCGGTCTTCACCGTCGGCGGGTTGCTGCTGGTGCTTACCCTGATCGCGCTCTTGCCGGTGCTCATCGAGCAGAGCGGCCGCTTGGTGCGCGTTTTCCCCGAGTTTATGGATGCGTTGCAGAACCGGATCATTCCCTGGTTCAACGAGAGGCTCGGGCTGGCGCTGGATCCGGGGCAGTTGCGCGAGATGCTCATGGACAACAAGGAGACCGTGGGCAAGGCGACGGCCGAGGGGGTGAGGGCCGTCTTCGGATCCGGCACGGCCGTGATGCTAGCGGTGATGAATTTCCTGCTGATCCCGGTGGTCGGCTTCTATCTGCTGCGTGACTGGCCGATGGTGGTCGACCGGATCGAGCGCCTGTTACCGCGAACCAGGAGTGCCGTCGTGGTGCAGCTGGCGCGCGAGTCCGACCGAATGTTGGGTAATTTCCTGCGCGGTCAGCTGGCCGTGATGATCGCCAATGGGGTGACCTACTCAATCGGTCTGACCCTGATCGGGCTGAGTACCGGCATCGCGATCGGCCTATTTGCCGGGCTGGTGAGTTTCGTGCCGTACCTGGGCACCATCATCGGCGTATTGCTGGCCCTGATCGCGATGTACATCCAGGCCGACGGTCTCTTGCCGTTGCTGCTCGTGCTGGGCGTGTTCGCTATCGGGCAGGTGCTGGAGACCGTTGTCTGGCAGCCGCGTTTCGTCGGCAACGAGATCTGCATGCACCCGGTCGCCGTGATCTTTGCCGTGATGGCCGGTGGTCAGTTGTTCGGCTTTTTTGGCATCCTGCTCGCGCTGCCGGTCTCGGCGGTGCTGATCGTGCTGGGTAAGCACGCGCTGGACAACTATCAAAAAAGCCGTTTCTACCGCGGAGGCAACGAGCGGGCCTTACCACCGGGCAAAGACAGATCCGGGGGCTGAGCCGGATGCAGCAAATCCCGCTGGCGCTCGATCTGGTCACCCCGACGAGTTTCGAGGGTTTCATCGGCAACGAGAACCTGTTGCTCAAGGCGACCCTGGCCGAGCAGGCGACCGGCGCTGGTGAGGCGCAGGTGCTGATCCACGGGCCGTCCGGGGCGGGCAAGTCGCATCTGGCGCAGGCGACCTGCTACCACGCCGGTTCGATGGGGCGTCCGGCCGCCTACTGGCCGTTGCGCCAGCTGGGTGGGCAACTGGCCGCGGCAAGTGAGCAGATCGAGGCCTTCGCCCTGGCGGTGATCGACGATGTCGATGCCGTGATCGGTCAGGCCGAGGGGGAATTCATGCTGTTCGACCTCATCAACCGGGCGCGCGAAGCCGGCGTGCCGCTGCTGTTGACGGCCTCGCATCCGCCAACCGAGTTACCGGTGAACCTGCCGGATCTGGCCTCGCGGCTGGCCTGGGGGGCAGTGATGACCGTTCACCTGCCGGGTGACGGTGAGAAGATCGAGCTGCTTCGGGCTCGCGCGCAGGCGCGGGGGCTGGAAATGCCGCATGGCACGGCGCAGTGGATGCTGGGTCATCTGCCGCGTGACGTCGGGACATTGCTGGACGCGCTCGGTCGCCTGGATCGCGAGTCGATGATCGCCAAGCGCCGGCTGACCATCCCGTTCCTGCGCGAGGTGCTGGTCGAGGAGGACTGAGCGCCTATTGGTTGTTGCCCCGCCAGCGGGCCTCTGCACGATTCGGTGACGTTTCTGGCTTGAGGATTTGTTCGCAATCAAGGCGCCGGAGCGAAGACGGGCTTGCGGCCCGTCGAGTGATGGCTTTGCTGCGTGCGGGCAAATCCTCAAGCCCCGGAAAGGGCGGTTTCGCAGAGACGTTATCGAATCGTGTAGAGGTCCGCTACATGCTGTGGCGGACGATGCGCTGCTTGTCACGCTGCCAATCGCGGTCCTTCATGGTCGCGCGCTTGTCGTGGGCCTTCTTGCCCTCACCGAGGGCGATTTCGAGCTTGGCCCTGCCGCGCTTGAAGTACATCGCGGTGGGCACGATCGTGAACCCCTTGCGCTCGACCTGACCGATCAGACGGGCGAGCTCCTGCTCGTGGAGCAGCAGCTTGCGGGTGCGCGTCGGGTCGGGACGGACGTGGCTGGAGGCCTGGAGCAGCGGGGTGATCACCGCGCCCAGCAGCCAGGCCTCGCCGTCCTTGATGATGACGTGCGCGTCGGCGATCTGGGCCTTGCCCGCGCGCAGGGCCTTGACTTCCCAGCCCTCGAGTACCAATCCGGCCTCGATGCGATCGCCGAGGAAGAAGTCGAACTTCGCCTTCTTGTTCAGCGCGATGGTGGACTGGCCGGTGGTGGGCTTGTTGTTCTTGCTCATCCCCGCATTCTAGCAGCATGTGGGCGGCCACCCGGTGCCTGTGGGCAGTCTCGGCGCTTTTGTCAGCGGCTTGGCCGTGATGGCGGCATGGTGGTAGTTTTTCAGCGGCTCGCGTGGTTCCGTCGCGTGGGCCTTGGGAGAGGAACCCCGCCCGTCCAAACCGAAGAGGAAGTCCGGTGTCCGCACAACATCTCGAGAACCATCCGGAATGGAGTGGCCGTCTGGCCTTCATCCTTGCCTCGGCGGGCTCGGCCGTCGGCCTGGGCAACATCTGGAAGTTTCCCTACATCATGGGCGACAACGGCGGCGGGGCGTTCGTGATGATCTACCTGGCCTGCCTGCTGATCGTCGCCACGCCGATCCTGATCAGTGAAGTGATGCTCGGGCGTCGTGCCCGTTCCAACCCGATCATCGGCATGGGCAAGCTCGCCGACCAAGCCGGCGTGAGCCGCGGCTGGCAGGTGATCGGTTGGATGGGCGTGCTCACCGGGTTTCTCATCCTGAGTTTCTATTCGGTGGTCATGGGCTGGGCGCTGTCCTATGTCGAGAAGGCCGCGAACGGTGCCTTCGTCGGTGCCTCGTCGGAAACCGTCAAGGGGCTGTTCGACGGCCTGGTCGGCAATCCAGGGACTTTGCTGTTTTGGCACACGGTGGCCATGGTGATGACCGTGGCGGTGGTGGCGCGTGGCGTGCGCGGTGGGCTGGAACTGGCCACGCGGATCATGATGCCGTTGCTCATCGTGATCCTGGTGCTGCTGTTCGGCTACAACATCGGCACCCCGGGGTTCGCGCCCGCCATGGAGTTCATGTTCGCGCCGGACTTCTCGCGGGTGAACGCCGAGACCTTCCTGGTTGCCCTCGGGCACGCCTTCTTCACGCTGAGTCTCGGCATGGGCGCGATCATGGTGTACGGCTCGTACATGCCCCGGGGCACCTCGATCGTGCGCGCCGGCATCTGGATCATCGTTCTGGATACCGGCATCGCCCTGCTCGCCGGCATGGTGATCTTCCCGATCGTGTTCTCCAACGGCATGAGCCCGGAGCAGGGGGCCGGGCTGATCTTCCAGACCCTGCCGTTGGCGCTCGGGCAGATGGAGTGGGGCTACTGGCTTGCCATCGTGTTGTTCGTGCTGGTGTCGATCGCGGCCTGGACCTCGGCGATCTCGCTGGTCGAGCCGGCGGTGTCCTATCTCTGGGAGCGCTTCGGCATCCGCCGCCTGCATTCGGCGATCGCCGTGGGCGTGGCGACTTGGTCGCTGGGTGTACTGGCGGCCCTGTCGTTCAACCTGCTCGGTGATCTCACCCTGTTCGGCAAGAACGTCTTCGGACTGCTCGAATTCACCACCGCCAACATCTTGCTGCCGGCCGGCGGCATGCTGATCGCGCTCTTCGCCGCCTGGCGGATGCCACGCGCGGATTCGGCCGAGGAACTGGGGCTGGCCGGCTGGCGGTATCGGCTATGGTGGTGGCTGGCGGCGATCGTCGCCCCGCTGGGCGTGGCGCTGGTGTTCCTCAATGGGCTGGGTCTGTTCGGCTGACTCGGGTGTGATCCGTGACGGGGCGGCGATTTTGCTAGAATCCCTATCCGACCACCATTAAGGGCGGGCCTTCCCCGGTATGAGCACCACCATCGAGCGACAGGTCGATGTACCGTTCTCCGCGCTACAGATGTACGCGCTGGTCAACGACATCGACGCCTATCCCGACTTTCTCCCCTGGTGCGAGCAGACGCGCATCATCCAGGCAACGGGTGACGAGGTCGAGGCCAGCATCACCCTGAAGAAGGGCGCGATCCGCAAGACCTTCGTCACGCGCAATCACAACGAGCCGGGTTCACGCATCGTGGTCACCCTGGTTGACGGGCCGTTCCGTCATCTGGATGGGTTCTGGGAGTTCGAGGATCTGCCCGATGGCGGTTCGCGGGTGACCCTCGACATGCGTTTCGAGTTCTCCAACTGGTTGCTCGAACGCGCGATCGGGCCGGTGTTCCGCGAGATCGTCAAGAACCTCGTCGGCTCGTTTCGCAAGCGGGCCTTCGAGGTCTACCCACGCGATTCGTCGGGTGGCGGAGACGGGGCGTGAAGGTCGAGGTGGCCTACGCCCGTCCGGACATTCAGATGCTGCTCGAGGTGGATGTCGCCGAGGGGGCGACCGTCGAAGAGGCGATCCGTCGCAGTGGGATTTTGGAACGCTTTCCCGAGATCGACCTGTCAAAACAGAAGGTCGGCGTGTTCGCCAAGGTCGCGCCGCTGTCGCAGGTCTTGCGCGAGTGGGATCGCGTCGAGATCTACCGCCCGCTGATCGCCGATCCCAAGGCGGCGCGTCGTCAGCGCGCCCAAAAGGATGGGGCCAGGGCCAGGAACGATGGGGCTCGAGCCGGGCGTAAAGCGGCGCCATCCAAGGCGGATGACAAGGCGGATAAAACCGCGTCCGACACGAAAAAACCGGCGGAGTAGGCCTCTCGCCGGTTCAATCGTTTGCCGCTGTCACCGATGAGTGGACATGCAGCGGTGGGCTTTTGCGTTCGGCCTTAGAGCGGATCCTGCGCCGGCGGGGTCGTCGGCAGGGGCTGATCGTCGTCCTGCGTTTCCATATCGTAGGGGCTGTCGCCACCCTCCGAGCCGGGTCCCGGACTCGGAGAGATATTCCTCGGCGAGGCGGCCTCGGCCTCGTCGGGCAGCTCGGCGCTGTTCATCGACGGCGCCTCGGCCAGGTCCATGCCGTCACGGCGGATGGCATCGACGCGGCCGGTCGAGTCGTATTCGATTACCAGCGTGTGACGGAAGGCTTCCTGCTTGCCGCGCTTGTCGTAGTAGACGTAGGTGTCACGCTGGCCCTGATGGAAGATGTCGTTGAGGCTCGGGGTGCCGAGGATCGCGCGCACCTGAGATTGGGGCATGCCCTCGCCCAGCCGCTCGATCTGCTCCTCCTCGTAGATATTGCCCTGCTGGACATCCGGCTGGTAGACCTGGATAAAGCTGGGAACGTAGACCGACGAGCAGCCGGCTAGCAGGGTGGCGACGAGCGAAAGCGTGAGAAATTGGCGCAGCATGATCCTGGAAACCTGTTCCTGATGGTCTGGATAGTGATTCGAATGCGTCCAATCATACGCCGTATAGGGAAGCTCTGCACGGATCGGATATCGCTCTGCGCGTCTTGAGCCGGGCAGGTGCAAGGCGCTCGTCCGCCGCGGAAGAGTCATTCTCTTTCCAAGGACGACAACGCCGTCGATGCCCGGCTCAAGGCGCGCCCTGCGGGGCTTGTCGAGCCGGTCCGGCCTCGCGTGGCTCGGCACTTCCCGGGCTGCGGCGTGCCACTGGCACGCCGTTCCGGGTCGCCCATGCTTGGTGTTTCGCCGTCTTGACGTGGCCACCGGCACGCCGCCGACGCGTCTTGGTCACGAACGGCTCGCCAGGACAGAGTGCTATCGGATTCGTGCAGAGCTTGCCTAGCAGGTGATGCCAGCCTGCGAGATCGCAGGACTCGATTATCCGCATAGTGCTCCGGTTCGTACGGTATCTTCGGTTACAATCTCGCGAGTACACGCAATCGAGGGTAGAAGTTTTGGATTCCAGCGAACTCAAGAAGGCCGGCCTGAAGGTCACCTTGCCACGGGTGAAGATCCTCGAGATCATCGAGTCCAACGCGGATTGGCACATGAGCGCGGAGGACGTTTACAAGGAACTGCTCGCCCGCGGCGAGGAGATTGGTCTGGCGACCGTCTATCGTGTGCTCACCCAGTTCGAGACGGCGGATATTCTCAAGCGCCACCAGTTCGAAGGTGGCAAGTCGGTGTTCGAGCTGATTTCCAAGGGCGATCACGACCACTTGGTCTGCGTGAAGACCGGGCAGGTTGAGGAATTTCACGACCCGATCATCCAGGAGCGGATCGCCATGATCGCCGACCAGTTCGATTTCGATCTGACCGACTACTCGCTGGTGATCTACGGCATCAGCCGCAAGGCGACCGGCAAGAGGTAAGCGACTCTCGATCGCGTTGCGACGACGCCCGCTCGGGCTTCCCGGGTGGGCGTCGTGCGTTTTTATCCCCGCGTTCTGGGTTCGCGAACGGGGGCCGGTCGGTCAGGCCGAACTCGCCAACAACTCGCGGGCATGTGCCCGCGTCTGCTCGGTTACCTCGCGGCCGCCGAGCATGCGCGCGAGTTCCTCGACGCGCTCGTCGGCATCCAGGCCGCGCACCCAGGTGCGGGTCGAGTCGGCCTGTTCGTCCTTCTCGATCCGTGCCTGGTGGTGTCCGTGCGCGGCGACCTGCGGCAGGTGCGTGACGCACAGCACCTGGCGCGACTCACCCAGCGCGCGCAAGTGGGCACCCACGATTGCCGCGGTGGCCCCGCCGATGCCGGTGTCGACCTCGTCGAAGATAAAGGTGCCCACCGGGTCGTCGCCGGCGGTCAGCGTCTTGAGGGCCAGGCTCACGCGTGCCAGTTCGCCGCCCGAGGCGATCTGGTCGAGTGGGGCGACCGGCTGGCCGCGGTTGGCGCTGATCAGGAAAACCACCTCGTCGATGCCGCGCTCGCCGCGTCGCTCGGCCAATGTCTCGGGGTTGGTGAGCCGCACCTCAAATTCGCCGTTGGGCATGCCCAGTTCGCGGATGGAGGCCCTGAGGCGCTCGGCCAGCTTGCGTGCGCCGGCCTGACGTGTCTTGCTGACCTCGGCGGCGAGCTTGTCGTAGGCGGCGCGATTCTCGGCCAGTCGGGCCTCGACCTCGCCCAGCGTGCTGCCGGCGTGCTGGAGTTGCTCGTATTCCTCGCGCAGATCCGCGACGTGTTGCTCGAACATCTCCGGGGCGACGCGATGCTTGCGCGCCAGTTCGTGCAGGGCATCGAGCCGGGCCTCGACCGTGGCCAGGCGCTCCGGGTCGGCGTCCGAGGATTCCAGCCGGTCGCGCAACGTGTCGACGGCCTCGGCGATCTGGATCTCGGCGGATTGCAGGGTCTCGATGACCGGCCCGAGTGCTTCGTCGAGATCGGCGATCCGCGAGAGTGACTGTTCGGCCGCGCCGATGCGATCGTGGGCATTGCCGTCGTCGTCGAACAACGCGGCCATCTGCTCGGCCAGGACCTGCCGCCACTCGTCTAGCCTCGAAAGGCGCTTGAGCTCGGCGTGCAACTGGTTGAACTCGTCGGGCTGCGGATCGACCCGCTCGATCTCCTCGAGCTGGAATGCCAGGAAGGCGAGCCGGTCGGCCCGCGAGGCCTGTTCGGCCTGGTGGCTGGCGAGTCGGTCTTCGTCGCCATGTATCTGTCGACTCAGGCGTCCGAGTTCATCGACTGACCCCTTCAAGTCGCAAAAATGATCGAGCAGGGCGAGCTGGGTCTTGGCCTGCATCAGCCGCTGGTTCTGGTGCTGACCATGGATGTCGATCAGGTGCCGGCCGATGCCCTTGAGCGTCTGCCCCGGCACGGGGCGGCCGTTGATCCACGCCTTGGAGCGCCCGTCGCGAGACAGAACCCGGCGCACGATCAGCGGCAGACTTTCGCCTTCCGGTTCCTCGCCCAGTTCCTGCTCATCGAGCCAGCGGGCCGCCGGGCCGTCCACCGGCAACAGGAACTCGCCGGTGACCTCGCCCTGATCGCAGCCCGCCCGCAGCAGGTTCATGTTGGCGCGGTCGCCCAGCAACAGTCCGATCGCGTCGATCAGTATCGACTTGCCCGCGCCGGTTTCGCCGGTGAGCGCGGTCATGCCGGCGGCGAAATCGAGCTCGAGCTGGTCGATCAGGGCGATCTGGCGGATCGAAAGGGTGGTCAGCATGTCAGGCGGATTCCTTTGCCCGGTTAGCCCGGATGTTTCATGAAGCCGCGCGATGATCGCGCAGTATATTGGTCGTACAAGGGATCTTCCGAAAGAGCAGCGTATCGGTGATTACGGCCGACTGAGGAAAATTCTTTGGACGGACAAGAGACAAGCGAGGGCCTGTGGATTTCATGAAATATCCGGGCTAGAACTTCTGCTCGCTCCAGCAGAGCTTGTCGCGCAACAGGGAGTAGTGGTCGTGACCGGCCGGGTGGATCAGGCGGATATCGTGTTCGTACTTCGAGATGGCCAGCACGTCGCCGTGTTCCAGCGGCTGGTTGAGCTGGCCGTCGAAGCTGACCACGCCGCCGCCGCGCGACCCTTCCACCGGGCGGATCTCGATCAGGTGACGGGCATCGACCACGATCGGGCGGTAGCTCAGCGTGTGCGGACAGATCGAGACGATCCCGACCGCGTGCAGGTCGGGGGCGATCAGCGGGCCACCGGCAGAGAGGGCATAGGCCGTCGAGCCGGTCGGCGTGCAGACGACCACACCGTCGGAGCGTTGCTGGTTGACCAGCGTGCCGTCGATGCACATCTCGAACTCGACCATCCGGGCCGGGTCGCGCATCTTGAAGGTGATGTCGTTGAGCGCCACCGATTCCATGATGCGCGTGTCGTTGCGCATCAGGCTGCCCTGCAGCAGAAAGCGGCGCTCGTCACTGTAGCGCCCCTTGAGGATGGCCGAGAGGTGGCGCTGCACCTCGACCGGGCTGACGTCGGCGAGAAAGCCCAGCCGACCGAGGTTGACGCCCAGGATCGGCACGTCGTGCAGGCACAGTGAACGCGCCGCGTTAAGCATGGTGCCGTCGCCGCCGATTACCACGATCAGATCGCGGTCGATCCGATCACGCGAAAAGCGGGTCGCCTTGATCGACGGCACCGGGTTTTCGGCGTCTTCCTCCAGCGCCCAGTCGACGCCATGTGCCTCAACCACAGCCACCAGGTTGCGGTAGACCTCGGCAAGCGCATCGCCGCCGTCAGGCTTGAGGATGATGCCCAGGCGCGAGAACGCGGGGGCTTCGTCCGGCGGTTCGGTGGGTGACGAGGAGGAAGGTTTCATGGCGTATGCGCTCTTGCTGCCTGAGGAATCAATGATTGCCCGAGGACCATTTCAGCCCGATGATGCCAATGACGATCATGGCGATGAAACCCAGCCGCGCGAGCGATGCCGGTTCCTTGAACCAGAGGATGCCGATCATGGCCACCCCGGTGGCGCCGATCCCCGTCCAGATCGCGTAGGCGGTGCCCATCGGGATATCGCGCATGGCCACGGCCAACAGGTAGAAGCTCAACCAGGCGATGACGAGCACCGCGACCGTGGGCAGTAGCCGGGAAAAGCCGTCGGTAAAGCGCAGTCCGGTCGCCCAGATGATTTCCAACAGGCCGGCGGCCAACAAGAGAAGCCAGGCGTTCATGCCGTGTTGTTATCCTCGAATCCGATGGGTCGCGTCCGTCGAGAGCTGGCGCTTGGCCGACGGGATGCGAAAGTGGGCCCAGTCTAGCAAAGGAACCTGCGTTTGAATCTGACTGCGGTGCGGTCCGCTTGGCACTCTCGTTGGGCGGGTGCTAGTTTGGAAATCGATTCTAGCGGCCTGCCGCGATTGCCGCTAAGGAAGGTCGGCACGAATCCGATACCGACCTTCCCTCAACCAGAGGTTCCCAAGTCTGCGTATGACTGACGCCTGGAGTGAGCTTCCCGAGCGGGCACAGACCCTGCTGCGGGTGCTGATCGATCGCTACACCGACGAGGGCGCGCCGATCGGGTCGCGCTCGCTCGCCCGCATGTCCGATCTCAACCTCAGTCCGGCCACGGTGCGTAATGTCATGGCCGATCTCGAGGACCTCGGGCTGGTGCGCGCCCCGCATACCTCCTCTGGGCGCGTGCCTACCGAGCTGGCCTATCGCCTGTTTGTCGACTCGTTGCTGACCACGCCCGGCAAGGCGCCGGTGGATGCCCGTCGCCTGGAGCGCATCCTGCGCGAGGCGGCCGATGATGATCCGCAGCACATGGCGGATACCGCCTCCAATCTGCTCTCGAGTCTGACGCAGTTCGCCGGGGTGGTCACCATCCCGTCGCGGGCCCGCGCGCTGTTTCGCCAGATCGATTTCGTCTCGCTGTCGCCCGGCCGAGTGCTGATGGTGCTGGTCACCAACGACGGTGGGGTGCAGAACCGCATCATCCATCCCGAAAAGCCCTACAGCCAGGGCGAGCTGACGCGCTTCGCCAATTTCCTCAACGAGCGGCTCAACGGCCAGTCCATCCAGGGGTTGCGCGAGACGCTGGTCGCCGAGCTCAAGAGCACGCGCGCGCAGATCGAAGGCAATCTTTCCGAGGCCATCACCCTGGCCGAATCCGCCGTCGAGGCGGTCGAGGACGAGGCCGGCCTGGCCGTGGCCGGCCAGGTCAACCTGATGGGCATCGATGAACTGGGCGATGTCGATCGCATGCGGCGGCTGTTCAATGCCTTCGCCGAGAAGCGCGAACTGGTCTCCCTGCTCGACCAATGCGAACGCGCCCGGGGCGTGAAGATCTTCATCGGCCGCGAGTCCGGCTCGCCCACGTTCGACGAATGCGGCGTGGTGGGGGCGTCCTATGGCGTCGGCGACGAGGTGGTCGGCGTGCTGGGCGTGATCGGTCCCAAGCGCATGCCCTACGACCGGGTGATCTCGATCGTCGATGTCACCTCGCGGCTGTTGTCGAGCGCGTTGTCTCGCCAGTAAGCGCTTTCATCCGAAACGCCGTTTCCCACGGCCGGATGCTTTCCCCTTGAAAAGATGGCGGATGCCCCAAGACTCCGGGCATCAATCGAAGCCGTTGGTTTGCAGCGGCGCCCTGCGATACGGGGGCGCCGTTTTCAGCCAACGGTTTCACCGCCAGTTTCCATCCGCTTTTCAGGAGAGTTTCGATGACGGACAAGCCGGTCGATCAAGACGACATGAACCAGGAACAGCCGGAGCAGCCCGTCGAGGGTGGTCCCCAGGCCCAAGCCCAAGCGGGTGAGGCCAGCGAGCAGAGCGAGGTCGAGCAACTCAAGGCGCAACTCGCCGAGAAGGACGAGGAAGTCCTGCGCATCGCCGCGGAGATGCAGAACGTGCGTCACCGTGCCGAGCGCGATATCGAGTCGGCCCGCAAGTTCGCCCTGGAGCGCTTCGTCGAGGGGCTCTTGCCGGTTGTCGATTCGCTGGAACTGGGTATCCAGGCGGCCGACAAGGAAAACGCGACGCTGGAGAAGATCAAGGAGGGTGACGAGATGACCCTCAAGATGCTGATCCAGACCCTGGAGAAATTCGGCGTCCAGGCCGTCCACCCGATCGGCGAACGATTCAACCCGGATCACCACCAGGCCATGAGCCTGCAACCGCACGACGGCGAACCGGACCAGGTCGTCGACGTGATGCAGAAGGGCTACCTGCTCAAGGACCGCATCGTGCGCCCGGCGCTGGTGGTGGTCTCGAAGCCCAAGTAAGGGTTTCGAGGGCGGATTTGCTGCGGGTGTCTTGAAAAATCACCGCCCGCCCGCAAATCCAAGCACAAGAGCGGGCCCGGTATCCATCGAGGCGGCGGGCCACGCCAACCAAATTTCGCATTCACGACAGAACGACTGGAGACACTATTTATGGGCAAGGTAATCGGTATCGACCTGGGGACGACCAACTCCTGCGTCGCGATCATGGATGGCAAGACCGGCAAGGTAATCGAGAACGCCGAGGGCGCGCGCACCACCCCGTCGGTGGTCGCCTACGCCAATGACGGCGAGATCCTCGTCGGTCAGCCGGCCAAGCGCCAGGCCGTCACCAACCCGGAAAACACGCTTTACGCGGTCAAGCGTCTGATCGGCCGCAGCTTCGACGAGAAGGCGGTCCAGAAGGACATCAAGCTGATGCCCTACAAGATCGTCAAGGCCGACAACGGCGATGCCTGGGTCCAGGTCAACGACAAGAAGATGGCCCCACCGGAGGTTTCCGCGCGCGTCCTGATGAAGATCAAGAAGGACGTCGAGGCGTACCTCGGTGAAGAGGTGACCGAAGCGGTCATCACTGTGCCGGCCTACTTCAACGACAACCAGCGTCAGGCGACCAAGGATGCCGGCAAGATCGCCGGCCTCGACGTCAAGCGCATCATCAACGAGCCCACCGCGGCGGCGCTCGCCTACGGCATGGACAAGAAGGAAAGTGGCGATCGCAAAATCGCGGTGTACGACCTGGGTGGCGGCACCTTCGACGTGTCGATCATCGAGGTGGCCGACATCGACGGCGAGAAGCAGTTCGAGGTCCTGTCGACCAACGGCGACACCTTCCTGGGTGGTGAAGACTTCGACAACCGCCTGATCGATCACCTGGTCGACGAGTTCAAGAAGGAGCAGGGCGTCGATCTCTCCAATGACGCGCTTGCCATGCAGCGTCTGAAAGAGTCCGCCGAGAAGGCGAAGATCGAACTGTCCTCGACCGAGCAGACCGACGTGAACCTGCCGTACATCACGGCGGATCAGAGCGGTCCGAAGCACATGAACATCAAGATCACGCGGGCCAAGCTCGAATCCTTGGTCGATGAACTGGTCACGCGCACCATCGATCCCTGCAAGATGGCGCTCAAGGATGCCGGCGTTTCGGCCTCGGACATTGATGACGTGATCCTGGTCGGCGGTCAGACCCGCATGCCGAAGGTGCGTGACACCGTCGCCGAGTTCTTCGGCAAAGACCCGCGCAAGGACGTCAACCCGGACGAGGCCGTGGCCATCGGTGCGGCAATTCAGGGCGGCGTACTTTCCGGCGGCGTCAACGATGTGCTGCTGCTCGATGTCACCCCGCTGTCGCTGGGTATCGAGACCATGGGCGGCGTGATGACCAAGCTGATCGAGAAGAACACCACTATCCCGACCAAGGCGAGCCAGACGTTCTCGACTGCCGACGACAACCAAACTGCTGTCACCGTGCACGTGCTGCAGGGTGAGCGCGAGATGTCCTCGGGCAACAAGTCGCTGGGTCGCTTCGATCTCACCGAGATCCCGCCGGCGCCGCGCGGTCAGCCGCAGATCGAGGTCACCTTCGACATCGATGCCAACGGCATCCTGCACGTCTCGGCCAAGGACAAGGGCACCGGTCGCGAGCAGAAGATCGAGATCAAGGCGAGCTCCGGCCTGTCCGAGGACGAAGTCCAGCGCATGGTGGACGATGCCGCCGCGCACGCCGACGAAGACAAGAAGCAGAAGGAGCTGGTCGAGGCGCGCAACCAGGGTGATGGCATCATCCACACCATCGAGAAGGCGATGACCGACGCCGGTGACGCGCTGACCGACGAGGACAAGAAGCCGGTCGAGGACGCCATCGCCGAGTTGCGCGCGTCAATGAAGGGCGACGACAAGGCCGAGATCGACGCCAAGATCGAGGCCCTCTCCCAGGCCTCCGCCGCCGTCATGCAGAAGGCGCAGGCGGCCCAGGGCGGCGGCGATGCCGGTGGTCAAGCCGACGGCGGACAGGCGAAGCAGGACGACGATGTCGTCGACGCCGAGTTCGAAGAGGTCAAGGACGACGATAAGAAGTAAGTCGTCGACAGCCTGACCAGTGAATCATCCGCCCTTCGGGGTGGATGATTTTTTGTGCCTCGCGACCCGGTCGCCGTGATCCGGTGGCGTGGCACACAGCTTTCCAAGACGGGTCGGCCGCTTTCGCGGTGCGGCCTGTCACCGTATTCAGTCCCGCGCGGCGCTGCCGAGCGGGCAAAAACGAAGACAGCCCAAGAGATCGACCATGGCAAAACGTGACTACTACGAGGTGCTGGGGGTCAGCAAGAATGCCTCGGCCGACGAACTGAAGAAGGCCTACCGCCGTCTGGCGATGAAGCATCACCCGGACCGCAATCCGGGCGACGAGCAGGCCGAGACGCTGTTCAAGGAGGCCAAGGAGGCCTACGAGGTGCTCGCCGACCCACAGAAGCGCTCCGCTTATGATCAGTTCGGTCACGCCGGCGTCGATGGACAGGCTGCCGGTGGATTCGGTGGCGGTGGCGCCGGCTTTGCCGATATCTTCGGTGACGTCTTCGGTGACATCTTCGGCGGCGGGCGCGCCCGTGGTGGCGCCCGGCGCGGGGCCGACCTGCAGTACAACCTCAGGCTCTCGCTCGAGGAAGCGGTGCGCGGCACCACCGTCGAGATCCGCATTCCGACCACCGAGCCCTGCGAGACCTGTGACGGGAGCGGCGCCAAGCCGGGCACCGGTAAGACCACCTGTTCGACCTGTGGCGGTCAGGGGGCGGTGCGCATCCAGCAGGGTTTCTTCTCCATCCAGCAGCCGTGCCCGGACTGCGGTGGCGAGGGTCAGAAGATCGAGGACCCCTGCACCGACTGTGGTGGCACGGGTCGTATCGAGACGCAGAAGACCCTCTCGGTCAAGATCCCGGCCGGGGTCGACTCCGGCGACCGCATCCGCCATTCGGGCGAGGGCGCGCCGGGCGAGAAGGGCGGTCCGCCGGGCGATCTGTACATCCTGATCGACATCAAGCCGCACCCGCTGTTCCGGCGCGACGATGCCGATCTGCTCTGCGACATGCCGATCAGCTTTACCACCGCGGCACTTGGTGGCGAAATCGAGGTGCCGACGCTCGATGGCAAGGTCAGCCTCAAGATCCCCATCGAGACGCAGACCGGCAAGGTGTTCCGTCTGCGCGGCAAGGGGGTGCGTCCGGTGCGTGGTGGCACGCAGGGCGACCTGCTGGTGACCGTCCACGTCGAGACGCCGGTCAAGCTCAACGACGAGCAGCGCGAACTCCTCGAGGCCTTCGAGCGGTCGCTGGGCAGCGGCGACGGCGTGGCCAAGAAGCATCGGCCGCGGCAGCACTCGTTCCTCGATTCGGTCAAGCGGTTCTTCGACGATCTGCGAGGCGAGTGACCGTATCGTCGGGACGGTGCCGATGGGTGCCGTTCCTGCCTGCCTCGGGACGCGCCCACCGATAAGGGGCCATTCGCATCCGGGGCAAATGCCTGGTCTCTCGGCCGGGTCCGGGTGTGGATTCCAGCTCGGTATCCGGGCCGCCGCGCAAGCAGCGTGAAGGGTCACGATGGCCGACCGCCAACCCCGTGGGCATCCCGGTATCGGATTGACTTTGGTGGGCGTTGTCTTTATATTCCGGTTCCCGCGAACATTGGCTTTAAGTCGTGATGCCGGGCCCCATATGGGGCTTTTTTATTTTTCCGGCTCCCGGTCTTGCGAAAAGGGCGGGCGTAACCAGCAGAGGGTGCAGGCAGACGTGCAGAGAATCCCGGCGGCGATCGAAGACATGCTCAAACCAGTGGTCGAGGACCTTGGCTTCGAGTGGGTCGGCGGCGAGTTCCGCGGCGGCCCGGCTGGCCTGCTGCGTGTCTACATCGACCACGCGGATGGCATGACGCTCGAACACTGTGCCGAGGTCAGCCACGCCCTGGCGGGTGTGCTCGACGTCGAGGACCCGTTCCAGAGCGCCTACCGGCTCGAGGTTTCCTCGCCGGGCGTCGAGCGGCCGATGTTTCGCACCGAGGATTTCGCCCGCTTTGTCGGGCACCGCGTGCGCCTGCGGCTGTATAAGCCGGTAGCGCAGCAGAAGAAGTTCGAAGGCGTCATTCAGGGCGTCGATGGCGAGGACATTTCGGTCCTCGTCGACGAGGTAGGCGACTTGGTCTTCCGTTTCGAGGAGGCCGAGAAGGCCCACCTGGTCTACGAGTTTGCCGACAACACCAAGCGTGGCCGCAACAAGCGTCAGAAGCGGCGCACGGCGCGGAAATAGAGCGATCTGGCTAGCAACATGAACAAAGAAATCCTTTTTGTCGTCGATTCGGTGTCCAACGAGAAGGGCGTCGACCGCGACGTGATCTTCGAGGCGATCGAGGCGGCGCTTGCTCAGGCAGCGCGCAAGCGCCACGGCGGTGACATCGAGACCCGTGTCGAGATCGACCGGGAAGACGGTAGCTACCGTACCTTCCGTCGATGGATGGTGGTCGAGGGTGAAACCTCCGAGCACCCCGAGCGCGAGATCATTCTCGAGGCCGCCCAGATGGATGAGCCCGACGTGCAGGTGGACGACCACATCGAGGAAGAGATCGAATCGGCCGAGTTTGGCCGGATCGCTGCTCAGGCCGCCAAGCAGGTGATCGTGCAGAAGGTGCGCGAGGCCGAGCGCCGCCAGGTAGTCGAAGCCTACGAAGATCGCAAGGGCAGCCTGATCATGGGGCTGGTCAAGCGCATCGATCGCGGCAACGTCATCCTGGATCTGGGTGGCAACGCCGAGGCGATGATCCCGCGCGACGAGATGATCGGTCGCGAGGCCGTCCGTCCCGGCGATCGCCTGCGTGGTTACGTCACCGACGTGCGCCACGAGCCGCGCGGGCCGCAGATCTTCGTGTCCCGCACGGCGCCGGAATTCCTGATCGAGCTGTTCAAGCTCGAGGTGCCGGAGATCTCCCAGGGGTTGATCGAGATCGTCAACGCCGCCCGCGATCCGGGCCTGCGCGCCAAGATCGCGGTGCTCTCCAACGATCCGCGCATCGACCCGGTGGGTACCTGCGTGGGCATGCGTGGTTCGCGAGTCCAGTCGGTGACCAACGAGCTCTCCGGTGAGCGGATTGATATCATCGTCTGGGACGAGAACCCGGCCCAGTTCGTCATCAACGCGATGTCGCCAGCCGAGGTCGTCTCGATCGTCGTCGACGAGGACACCGGCAGCATGGACGTGGCGGTCAGCGAGGAGAACCTCTCCAAGGCGATCGGCCGCGGTGGCCAGAACGTCCGTCTCGCGAGCCAGCTGACGCGCTGGCAGATCAATGTCATGAGCGAAGAGCAGGCGATCGAGAAGGGCGAAACCGAGACGCGCCGGATCGTCGAGCAGTTCATGGCAGCGCTCGATGTCGATCAGGAAGTGGGCGAGGTGCTGGTTGAGGCTGGTTTCACGACCATCGAGGAAATCGCCTACGTGCCGACCGAGGAGTTGCTCGAGGTCGAGGGCTTCGACGAAGGCATCGTCGACGAGCTGCGCAACCGCGCTCGCGACGCTTTGCTGACCATGGCGATTGCCGGTGGCAGCGAGACCGAGGAAGAAACCGAATCCTCCGGCGAGGCACTGACCCTCGAGGAGCTCGACGGGATGACGACCGAACTGGCCGCCAACCTGCGCGAGAACAACATCAAGGACTCGGAAGATATTGCCGAACTTTCCATTGATGAGTTGACGGAATACGAAGGCGTGGACGAGGAGCTTGCCGGGCGGCTGATCATGGCCGCACGCGCACCCTGGTTCGCTTGATCGGTCGGCGAAGCCCGACCCGTCGCCATCGGCAGGTGCCGAGGCGTGAAATCCCTATTTGATAGTTTGCAGGACCACAGGAGTCGTTAATGTCCGAGGTCACGGTTAAAGATTTGGCAAAAGTGGTAGGCGCCACCCCTGAACGGCTGCTTGAGCAACTGGCTGAAGCGGGCGTGACGGTCGCCTCCGTGGATGCCAGTGTCAGTGACGACGACAAGATGAAGCTGCTGGCCCATCTGCGCAAGTCGCGTTCGTCGGGTGAAGGGGAGGCGAAAGCGCCTTCCTCGCGCATCACGCTCAAGCGTCGCTCCCAGCAGGAAATCAAGGTCGGCGGCGGTGGCCGTGGCAGCAAGACCGTCGCGGTCGAATACCGTCGCCGCAAGACCTATGTCTCGCGTGACGAGGTCGAGCCGACCGAAGAGGCCGAGCAGGCCGAACACTTGGCCGAGGAAATGACCCAGGCGGCACCGGTCGAAGAGCAGGCGGCCACCGAGACCGCGCCGTCGGTCGAACAGGCGCTGAGCACGACCGCCGAGGCCGAGCCGGCCGAGAGCCAAGAGGCACCTGTCGAGCCAGAGCCGGAGCAGGTCGCTGCCGAACCCGCCGAACCGGCGGCCGAGCCCGTTACCGAGGAAAAGCCGAGCGAAGAGCCGGCTGCCGAGGAGAGCGCTCCCGCCGAGCAGACCGCTCCCGCCGAGGAGGCTGCGAGTGGCGACGGTGAAGGCAAGGATGACGGCAAACGTAAGTCCCGTCTGCGTATTGTCGCGATGCCGGAAGAAGCGCCGGGCATCCCGGTCTCGACCGAGGAGGAACGTCCCAAGCGTGGCAAACATGGCGGCAAGGGCCGGCATGCCCGCGAGAGCGCCCGTGAAGAACTGCATCTGGGTGCCGGCGCTGGTCGTCGGCGCAAGAAAGGCAAGAAAGGCATCGCCTCCAAGACGGCCGTGGCCACTCGTCACACCTTCGAGAAGCCGACCGCCCCGGTTGTCCGCGACGTCAACGTGCCCGAGTCGATCTCGGTCGAGGAACTGGCCCAGCGCATGGCCGTCAAGGGCGTCGATGTGGTCAAGGTCCTGTTCAACATGGGCGTGATGGCCACCATCAACCAGGTGCTCGATCAGGACACCGCGATCCTCGTGGTCGAGGAGATGGGGCATACGCCGCACGCCGAGTCGGAAAGCGCGATCGAGGACGAGGCGCTCGAGCAGGTCGAGCAGGGCGAGGCCATGTCCCGTCCGCCGGTCGTGACCGTGATGGGTCACGTCGACCACGGCAAGACCTCGCTGCTTGACTACATCCGTCGCGCCAAAGTGACCGCGGGCGAGGCCGGTGGCATCACCCAGCACGTGGGTGCCTATCACGTCGACACGCCGCGCGGCACGGTCACCTTCCTCGATACCCCGGGTCACGAGGCGTTCACCGCCATGCGTGCCCGTGGCGCGAGCGCCACGGACGTGGTCGTGCTGGTCGTTGCGGCCGATGACGGCGTCATGCCACAAACGAAAGAGGCGATCCACCACGCCCGCGCCGGCAACGTGCCGATGGTGGTGGCCGTCAACAAGATCGACAAGGATGGCGCCGACCCCGAGCGGGTCCGCTCCGAGCTCTCGCAGGAAGAAGTGATCTCCGAGGAGTGGGGTGGCGACACGCAGTTCGTGCATGTCTCCGCGCACACCGGTGAAGGGATCGACCAGTTGCTCGAAGCGATTCTTCTGCAGGCCGAGCTCCAAGAGCTCAAGGCGCCGGTCGAAGGCCACGCCATCGGTACCGTGGTCGAGTCCTCCCTGGAGAAGGGGCGCGGCCCGGTCGCGACCATCTTGGTTCAGAGCGGCACCCTCAAGAAGGGCGATACCGTGGTCGTGGGTAAGGAATACGGCCGAGTGCGTGCCCTGCTCGACGAGACCGGGCAACAGGTCAAATCGGCCGGCCCGTCCATCCCGGTGGTCGTGCTGGGTCTTTCCGGCACGCCGGAAGCCGGGGATGAACTGGTCGTGATCGAGGACGAGAAGAAGGCGCGTGAAATCGCCGAGTTCCGCGAGGCCAGGCAGCGCGATTCGCGCCTGGCGGCCCAGCAGGCGGCGAAGCTCGAGAACCTGTTCGACCAGATGAAGGAAGGCGAGGTCGAGTCCCTGAACGTGCTGGTCAAGGCCGACGTGCAGGGCTCCGCCGAGGCCATCCGCGACAGCCTGCAGAAGCTGTCGACCGACGACGTCAAGGTCAACGTCCTGATGAGCGGCGTGGGCGGGATCAACGAGTCCGACGTCAACCTCGCCGCCACGTCGAGCGCGATCGTGATCGGCTTTAACGTGCGTGCCGATGCCGCCGCTCGCAAGACGGCCGGCGAGCAGGATGTCGAGATACGCTACTACTCGGTCATCTACGAGATGCTCGACGACGTCAGGGCGGCCATGACCGGCCTGCTGGGCACCGAGACCCAGGAGAAGTTCGTCGGTCTGGCCGAGGTGCGCGACGTGTTCCGCTCGCCGAAGCTGGGCGCGATCGCGGGCTGTATGGTCACCGAGGGTCTGGTCAAGCGAAACAACCCGATTCGCGTACTGCGCGACAACGTGGTCATCTACGAGGGCGAGCTCGAGTCGCTGCGCCGCTTCAAGGACGATGCCCAGGAAGTGCGTGCCGGTATGGAGTGCGGCATCGGCGTGAAGAACTACAACGACGTCAAGGTCGGCGACCAGATCGAGGTCTTCGAGCGCTTCGAGGTCCAGCGGACCCTTTAAGGCGAACGTTATGGCACAGGGTTTTCAGCGCCACAAACGAGTGGCCGGCCAGATCAAGCGCGAGATCGCCGAACTGATCCGTGATTCCGGCGTGGACGGCGGGGCGAATGCGCCGTTGACCATGTTGACGGTCACGGACTGCGAGGTCTCGCGGGATCTTGCCCATGCGCGCATCTTCTACAGCGTACTCAATGCCGATGAGCAGCCGATCGCCGAGCAATGGCTCAACGAGGCGGCCGGTTTCCTGCGTGGCGAACTGGGTCACCGGATGCGCCTGCGCATCGTCCCGCAACTGACCTTCATCTTCGATAACTCGATCGAGCAGGGCATGCAGATGGATGCCCTGATTCGCGCCGTGCGTGACAAGGATGGCGACGCCGAGGACGATGGCACCGACGAGAATGGTGTCGATCGAGACGAGTCCGAGGAAGACGGCCGGCGCTAAGCCGGGTCCGTCAGTCGTATGGCACGCAAGCGTCGCGGTCGCGAGATCAATGGCATCGTCTTGTTCGACAAGCCGCTGGGCTCGAGTTCGAACCAGGCGCTGCAACGCGTTCGGCGGCTGTTCGATGCCGCCAAGGCCGGTCACACCGGCAGTCTCGATCCGGCGGCCTCCGGCCTGTTGCCGGTCTGCTTCGGCCAGGCGACGCGCATCTCCGGATTGCTGCTCGATGCCGACAAGACCTACCGGGTGACCGGCCGGCTGGGCACGCGGACCGACAGTGGTGATCTCGAGGGCGAGGTGATCGAGACGCGCGAGGTTCCGGCCATCGATAACGATGCGATGGAAGCGGTGCTGGGCCGTTTTCGGGGCCGTGTCGAGCAGGTGCCGCCGATGCACTCGGCGCTCAAGCACGAGGGCCGGCGCCTGTACGAGCTGGCGCGCGAGGGCAAGACCGTCGAGCGCAAGGCGCGCCCCATCGACTTTCACGAGATCACGCTGGAATCCCTCTCGGCCACCGAATTCACGCTGCGGGTGCACTCGAGCAAGGGTGCCTACATTCGCACCCTGGTCGAGGATATCGGCGAGGCGCTTGGCTGCGGCGCGGTGGTGATCGAGCTGCGCCGCATCGGCCTCGGCCCCTGGTCGATGGACGAGCAGCCGACCTACCGGCTAGAGGACCTCGAGGCGATCGCCGCCGAAGGCGGGCTCGAGGCCCCAGACGGTTTGGACCGTGTTATTCTCCCGATCGATTCGGCGCTTGGTGCGTATCCAGTCGTGATGCTGGACGCCTCGAGCGTTGACCCAATTCGCCATGGTCATCCGGTGTTTGTGCCCAACGCGCCACAAACCGGGTGGTTTCGACTCTATGCACCTGACGACCTTTTCCTGGGTATGGGGGAAGTGCTGGATGACGGGCGAACCGCGCCGCGACGATTGTTCGCGGCGTTGTAAGGGGCGTGCAAGCGCCCAAACGCATTGCGGGACGGTGGTTTCAGGGGATACGCCTGAGCTACTGACCCACGATGGACTTCAAAAGCTTCACCCAGGCAGATAGGAGAGTTCCCATGTCCCTGAACGAAAAGACCACCGCCGATATCGTTACCGAGTTCGGCAAAGACGCGAACGACACCGGTTCCCCGGAAGTTCAGGTCGCGCTGCTGACCCAGCGGATCACGCACCTGACCGAGCATTTCGCGACCCACAAGCAGGATCACCACTCGCGTCGTGGCCTGCTCAAGCTGGTCAACCAGCGTCGCAAGATGCTCGACTACCTCAAGTCCAAGAGCCTGACCCGCTACCAGGACTTGATCAAGAAGCTGGGCCTGCGCAAGTAAGCGCATCCCGGTTACACTTGAAACCCGTCGCATTGCGGCGGGTTTTTTGTTTGCGAGGTGGTCAGCCGATCGTCTCGTCGCCCATCGAACACATTTGATACGTCAGGAGCCAAGCGTGGCAGTGAGCAAGCAATCCTTCGAGTACGGTCAACACACCGTCACCCTGGAGACCGGCGAAATCGCCCGGCAGGCCAGCGGGGCGGTCATGGTCACCATGGGCGAGACGGTGGTGCTGGTCACCGCCGTGGTCGCGCCGACCGCGGATCCGTCCAAGGATTTCCTGCCCCTGACGATCGAATACCAGGAAAAGTTCTACGCCGCCGGGCGGGTGCCAGGCAGCTTCTTCCGCCGCGAGGGGCGTTCGACCGAGGGGGAAACCCTGGTCGCGCGCCTGATCGACCGGCCGGTGCGCCCGCTGTTCGCGAAGGGCTTCACCCATGAGACGCAGGTCATCGCCCAGGTGCTCTCGTTGGACCCCGAGGTCGACTCCGAGATCCCGGCACTGATCGGTGCGTCGGCCGCGCTGTCGCTCTCCGGGGCGCCGTTCGCCGGTCCGATCGGTGCCGCGCGGGTCGGCCACATCAATGGTGAGTTCGTGCTCAACCCCAGCCCCGCGCAACTGACCGAGTCGCGTCTGGATCTCGTGGTGGCCGGTACCGACAAGGCCGTGCTGATGGTCGAGTCACAGGCCGATCAGTTGCCCGAAGATGTCATGCTCGATGCGGTCATGTTTGGTCATGAGCAGATGCACGCGGCCATCCAGGCGATCGAGGCCCTGGCCGCCGAGGCGGGTCGTCCGACCATGGAATGGACCCCGCCGGCCGACAATTCGGCGCTGGCCACCGAGATCGAGTCGGCCTTCCGCGCCGAGATCGAAGCCGCCTACCAGATCGCCGACAAGGCCGAGCGCGGCGGGCGTCTGGGGCAGTTGCGCGGCGAGATCCGCGAGCGTTTCGTCGATGAATCGGCCGAACCACCGGTCACCGAGAAGACGGTCGACGGGCTGGTGAAGGGCATCGAGTCCGCCGTGGTCCGTGGCGACATCCTTGCCGGCAAGCCGCGCATCGACGGGCGCGATACCCGCACCGTCCGACCGATCAGCATTCGCACCGGCTTTCTGCCGCGTGCCCATGGCTCGGCGCTGTTCACCCGTGGCGAGACCCAGGCGATGGTGGTGACCACGTTGGGTACGGCGCGTGACGCGCAAATGATCGATGCGGTGGGTGGCGAGCGCAAGGAACCGTTCCTGTTCCATTACAACTTTCCGCCGTTCTGTGTGGGGGAGACCGGCCGGTTCGGCATGCCCAAGCGCCGCGAAATCGGTCACGGCAACCTCGCGCGCCGCGGCGTCATGGCCGCCTTGCCGCCGGCCGCGGAGTTCCCGTACACGATCCGGGTCGTCTCCGAGATCACCGAGTCCAACGGTTCGTCCTCGATGGCCTCCGTCTGTGGCGCCTCGCTCGCCATGATGGATGCCGGTGTGCCGGTGAAGGCGCCGGTGGCCGGGATCGCCATGGGCCTGATCAAGGAAGGCGAGCAGTTCGTGGTGCTCACCGACATCCTCGGTGACGAGGATCACCTCGGTGATATGGACTTCAAGGTGGCGGGCACTGCCGAGGGTGTGAATGCCCTGCAGATGGACATCAAGATCGAGGGCATCAACCGCGAGATCATGGAAGAGGCCCTGCGCGAGGCGCGTGCCGGCCGCACCCATATCCTCGGCTGCATGAGCGAGGCGCTGGCCGAGGCTCGCACCGACCTGTCCTCGCACGCACCCCGCTTTATCACCGTGCGCATCAACCCGGAGCGCAAGGGCGATCTGATCGGCAAGGGCGGCTCGACCATCCAGGCGCTGACGAAGGAGACCGAAACCCAGATCGACATCAGCGAGGACGGGTTGGTCACCATCGCCGCGCCCAATGGCGAGGCCGCCGAGGAAGCCCGTCGCCGGGTCGAGGAGCTGACCGCGGAACTCGAGGTGGGCAAGATCTTTCACGGCAAGGTGGTGCGCGTGGTCGATTTCGGCGCCTTCGTCAACATCGCTCCGGGCAAGGACGGCCTGCTGCACATCTCCGAGATGGCGGAGGGCCGGGTTGAGAAAGTCACCGACATCGTCAACGAGGGCGACGAAGTGAAGGTCAAACTGCTCGAGGTCGATCGGCAGGGACGTCTGCGCCTGACCATGCGCTTCTCCGCATAGGTCGGCTGCGGTATGATGTGATCAAGCCCGTGATTCGATACGCCGGGCGCCCACGCGACAAGCCGTAGCACGCCATGGCAAATCCCGATCAAAACAATCCCCCCAGCGAGGAGACGGCCCAGCGGATCGTCCAGTCGGTGCGCCTCGCGCGCCAACCGATCGTCGATGCCGATCTCAACACCATCGGGTACGAACTGCTCTATCGGGCGGCGGATGCCGACCAGGTGGCTCGAATCGGCAATTCCAACCAGGCCACGGCATCGACCGTACTCAACGCCCTGAGTGAAATCGGTCTCGATAGCCTGGTCGGGGGCAAGCAGGCGTTCATCAATGTCCCGGGGAAGATGCTCTTCAGTGACGTGCTGGAGGGCATCGTGGCCCCGTCGGTGGTTCTGGAAGTCCTCGAGACGGTCGATTGCGATGAACGGACCGCCGAGGCCATCAAGCGCCTGAAGAAGGCCGGCTACCGGGTCGCGCTGGATGATTTTGCGCCCGAATCGATCGACCAGCCCTGCGTGGCCGAGTGCCATTACGTCAAGTTCGACGTCCTGGCGGTGGGGGTAGACCGGATCATCGCGGCACTGCCTGTGGCGCGCCAAGTCGGGGTCAAGGTCATTGCCGAAAAGGTCGAGGAGTGGGAGGTCTACGATCGCCTGCGCGAGGCCGGGGTGGATTACTTCCAGGGGCATTTCGTCTCCCGCCCGGAGATGGTGGTCCGGCCGACCGTGCGGGCCTCCAAGGCGAACCTGATGGGGCTCTTGATCCTCCTGCAGGACGACGAGGCCTTGATGGGCGAGATCGTCGAGCGCATCAATACCGATCTGGCCTTGAGTTACCGGCTATTGCGGCTGGTCAACTCGGCTGCCATCGGCCTGCGTCGGCAGGTCGATTCGGTCGAGGAGGCGGTGCGCTTGTTGGGGCTGAAGGCGGTGCGCAGCCTGGTCTACCTGTCCGCGCTCACGGGCGTGGATGGCAAGCCGCCGGCCCTGATCCACAACACCATGATCCGGGCGCGGTTTGCCGAATTGCTGGCGGAACAGAGCCACCTGGCGAACCCACCGACCGCCTTCCTCGTCGGTCTGTTCTCGAATCTCGATGCCTTCTACAACCAGCCGCTGGCCCAGTTGATCGACGAGTTGCCATTGACCGACGACATCGCCAAGGCGCTGTTGGAAGGGCAGGGCAGTCTCGGTGAATTGCTCGAGTACGTCCGTTTTTACGAGAAGGGCCAATGGCTCGAGGCCGATGGCGAGACCGCGATCTCGTCACTCAACGAGGTTGCCCCGAACTGCTATCTCGATGCCGTGCGTTGGGACGAGGCGCTGAGGGAGGCGTTGGGCGGGCCCTGACACCCAGCCGCGGTTCTCCCCCCGAAAAGTGAGAGGGCCGTGATCGATGATCACGGCCCTTCTTTACTATCCGCGGTCGACTGTGTCGAGGTTTCTCAGAACCGGCCGATGCTCGGGTTGATGTAGCTCAACAGCTCGCTGTGCTGACGGTTCATGCGTCGAATGATTTCGCGCACGCTGTGCACGATCGCGCGCATCACCTTGTAGACGAGGATCGGGTGGTCGACCAACAAGGCCTCGAGATGGGCGCGGTCAAGCATGACCACGTGCGCGTCGCCGACGGCGCGGAGGGTCGCGCTGTGCGGCGTCCCGTCGAGAAAGCCCGACTCGCCCGCCAGTTGCCCGGTCTCGAGCAGGTGCAGCGTGTCGGAAAATCCGCGGCCGGTATCGCGGCTGACCGCGAACCGCCCCTGGACGACGACGAACAGCGTGTCGCTGCTATGGCCTTCCTCGAACAGGATCTCGCCGTTACCTATCTCGCGACGCGTGCAAACGTTGGCGAGCAAGCGGCACTGATCGTCGTTGAGTTCCTGGCCCAACGCGGTCTGCTTGAGCTCCTCGCCGTTTACGACTTCTTTCGTCATGGTCTTTCCTGTTGCCGTTTGACGGATGGGCGTAGCCCGGTTCAGGGCATGGCCTTGAGCGGCTCGGCCGGGAGGTTGCCGATGTCGGCCGCGTCGTCGGCGCCCTCGGCATCATCGCCGTTCTCGGCGTCTTCCGCAGTCTCTTCCGCGGTCTCTTCCGTGGAGCCGGCCTCATCGTTGGCCTCGGCCTGATCGTCATCGCGCTCGACCATCGAACGCACGTCGCTGGTGAGAATTTCGACATTGGCCGATTCACGCAGCTCGGCAATCATGTCGTTGATGGCATCACGCCGGGCCTGATCTTCCAACTCCGGACGCATCTGCTCAAGCGTCGGCTTGGGCAAAGGTCGGGTTTCTTCGAGCCGGATGATGTGCCAGCCAAACTGCGTCTCGACCGGGTTGTCTGCACGCTGACCCGGCTCCAGAGCACCGACGGCCTCGGCGAAGGGTTCGACCATCTGGTCGAGGGAGAACCAGCCCAGATCACCGCCAGATTCACCCGAACCGGTGTCCTTGGAGTGCTCCTGGGCCAGTTCAGCGAAGTCCCCGTCCTGGTCGAGCTCCGCGATCAGCTCGCGAGCGGTCTCCTCGTCCTCGACCAGGATGTGCATGGCGCGGTACTGGGTTTCCTCGCCCAAGGCTTCCATCTGGCGTTCGTAGGCCGCCTCAACCTCCGCGTCGTCCACTTCGATCTCGGTCATGAAGTCCATGAGATAGGCGTTGGCGAGCTGGTTGTCGATCGCGTTCTGCACGCGTGCCTGGGTGCGCGGGGCGCTGTCCAGCCCCTGTTCACGGGCGCGGTTGGCCAGCAGTCGCAACTCGACCATGCGGCTGACCAGGCGTTCCTCGGGCACCTCGGCGCCCAGGTTTTCCTTCACCACCTCGAGGTTCTCGCGGTAGAGCGGGGAGCCATTGATGCGCGCGATCACTTCGCCGCCCTCGATGGTGGCGAACGCGTCGGACGAGTTGCCCTGCTGCCCCAGCGGGGTCTTCTCGGCGGACTGCGGGCGGTCGTCGCTGCAACCGGTCATTGCGCCGGCACTGATCAGCAGGCCCGCGCTCAGCGCGATCGCCAGCCGGTGGCGACGGTGGGGGATGCGGTCGGTGGTCAGTTTGCTATCCATGATAAGTATCCTGTGGTTTCTTGGTCTGGTTCGTTTTTGGTTGTGACGGGGCACCAAACCGACGTTAGCCGGTGGCGCCGAAAATTGGTTTGTAGGGGCGCACGTCGACCGAGGCATACACGCCGCCGGCCTGAAACGGGTCGGCCTCGGCCCAGGCACGGGCCGCCTTGAGGTTCTCGAAGGCCGCGACGATCAGGCTGCCCGACAGCCCGCGGTCCGGGGCGGCCGGGTCGATCGGCAGAGGGCCGGCAGTAAGGATTCGACCCTCATTGATCATCGACTCGATGCGCGCGCGGTGCGCGTCGCGGTGCTTTGCCCGCAGCGGGGCGCTGTCGGCCACGTCATTGGCCATGATCATAAACCATTGCATTGGCGGTGCGTCCTCCGTCGCTATCAGGGGCCATCCGGGCGGCGGTCAGGGGCGTTCGTCACCATCCTGCGGGCCGGATTCTGTCTCGACCTCGGCCGGTCGTTCGGCGTACAGGCCGAGATAGAGCCCCTGCAGGATCATGAACACGAAGGTCATGCCCATCAAGCCGAACAGCTTGAAGTTGACCCAGAACGCCTCGGAAAACTGGTAGGCGACCAGGATGTTGGCCACGCCCGAAATCAGGAAAAAGCCCACCCAGGCCCAGTTGACTCGGTGCCAGATGGCCTTGGGGACCTGGATGACGTGCTCCATCATGCGCTGGACCAGCGGCTTCTTGCCGATGAATGCACTGCCGAGGAACACCAGCGCGAACAGCCAGTTGAGGATGGTGGGCTTCCACATGATGAACAGCGGGTTGTGCAGGATCAGCGTCATGCCGCCGAACAGGACGATCAGGCCGGCCGAAACCCAGTGCATTCGTTCGACCTTGCGCCATATCAGCCACCCGGCGGCGATCTGTACCACCGAGGCGATCATGGCCACCGCGGTGGCCACGTAGATACCCTGCAGGTGGTAGGCACCAAAGAACAGCAGGATAGGGAAGAAGTCGAACAGGAATTTCATCGTCTCTCGCGTAACGGTAAGGAGCCTGGTAGTCGAGGCTGGCAGGACGTGCCCGCAAGCCGCTTGCAGTACACTAACATGGGCCCGAGGGCGCGCGGAGCGAGCCGCTCGGCTGCTCGCTCTCCCGCCCGACTGACCGGGCCCGCCAACATTGCCATCCGACGCCATGAGGGGCATCCATGACCAGAGTGCTCGACATCCATCCCGAGACCCCCCAGCCACGCTTCGTCAAGCAGGCCGCCGAGGCGATTGCCCGGGGACAGATCGTGGTCGTACCGACCGACTCGGGCTACGCGCTTGCCTGCCGCCTGGAAGACAAGAACGCGATCGAGCGCATTGGGCGGATCCGGCGTGACGACGGCATCCATCATATGACCCTGTCGGTGCGCGATCTATCCGAGCTGGGCGTCTATGCCAAGGTAGATAATGTCCAGTTCCGTTTTCTCAAGAGCCACATCCCTGGCCCCTACACCTTCATTCTGCCGGCCACGCGCGAGGTCCCCCGGCGATTGCAGCACGAGAAGAAACGCTCGATCGGCCTGCGAGTCCCGTCCCACGTGGTCCTGCGCGGCATCCTCGAGTCCCTGGACGCACCGATCCTGAGCGCCTCGCTGGTGATCCCGGACCTTGATGAGCCGCTGGACGATCCGGAGCTGTTCCCGACCGCGGTCACCAACCAGGTCGACCTGATCGCCGGCGCAGGCTTTCTCGAACAGATACCGGGCACGGTGCTCGACCTGACCGGCGAGAATTTCGACGTCCAGCGCGAAGGCCTCGGCGGCGTACCGCCCGAACTGGCGGACTGAGTCGGACGTGCTCGAGCTCTCGTTCCTGCAGAAGATCGCGATCGGCATCCTGCCGATCCTGCTGGCGGTGACCGTGCATGAAGCGGCGCACGGCTATGTCGCCAACGCGCTGGGTGATCCCACCGCCAAGCGGGCCGGGCGCCTGACGCTCAATCCGATTCCCCACATCGACTGGTTGGGCACGCTCGTCGTGCCGCTGCTGATGTACCTGTTCACCCCGTTCGTCTTCGGTTGGGCCAAGCCGGTGCCGATCAACGCCGCCCGTCTGCGCGACCCGCGCCGCGGCATGTTCCTG
Source organism: Guyparkeria halopsychrophila (assembly GCF_044582135.1). NCBI lineage: Bacteria > Pseudomonadati > Pseudomonadota > Gammaproteobacteria > Chromatiales > Thioalkalibacteraceae > Guyparkeria > Guyparkeria halopsychrophila. The sequence goes on from NZ_JBDODP010000002.1 coordinate 149,866, forward strand.
GTCGCGGCCGCCGGGCCCGGGGTCAATATCTTGATGGCACTCGGCTGGGCGCTGGTCACCGTGCTGGCGTTGAAAGGACTGGACGGCGGCATGCGGTTTGCCGAAGCGTTGGCCCTGATGGGGCAGGTGGGGATCTTCATCAACCTGATACTTGCCGTGTTCAACCTGTTGCCGATCCTGCCGCTCGACGGCGGGCGAATGCTGGTGGCGGTGCTGCCGGCGAGTTGGGGCGATCAGTTGTCACGCTTCGAGTCGTGGGGCTTGCCGATCGTGGTGGTGCTGTTGGTCAGCGGGGTGCTTTCGGCGATCCTGCTGCCGATCATGGGCACGCTGCTCGGCTGGTTCAACGCATTGATTCATGTCTTCTGAGGGCCGTATTCCACAAAGCGACTCGCGACGCTGGGTCGACGCCACGCCGCGGGTGTCCGGCGAGCCGCTCGAGCAATTGCCGCTGGATCTCTACATCCCGGCAGACGCACTGGCGATCTGGCTGGAACAGTTCGAAGGGCCGCTCGATCTGCTGCTCTACCTGATTCGCAAGCACAACATCGACATCCTCGAGATCCCGGTCGCGCGGGTCACCGAGCAGTACCTCGACTATCTTGCTCTGATGAAGTCGATGGCGATCGAACTGGCGGCCGAGTACCTGCTGATGGCCGCCTGGCTGACCGAGATCAAGTCACGCATGCTCCTGCCCCCCGAACCGCGCGATGACGACGAGGAGGAGCCACTCGACCCGCGCGCCGAGCTGGTCGAGCGGCTGCTCGAGTACGAGCGCACCACTCGGGCGGCGGGCCTGCTCGACGAGCAACCACGGCGGGGGCGCGACTGGTTCGACCTGTCGACCGAGCCGCCCGATCGCCTGCCGGCCCCGGCGGTGCCGGCCGATCTTGCCGGCTTGATCGCGGCGATGCAGGGGCTGATGCGTGAAGGTAGCGTCCGACGTGCCCATCACGTGCGGGCCGAGGCCCTGAGCATCCGCCAGCGGATGACCGAGATTCTCGTTGCCCTGGCCGAACGGCCGAGCTGCGAACTGTCCGAGGTCTTCCATGTCGAGGAAGGGCGCATGGGGGTCGCGGTGACCACGGTGGCCGTGCTGGAACTCGCTCGCACCCACGCACTCGACTGGTCGCAGGAAAGCCCCTTTGGGCCCGTGACATTGTTTCGCCTGGCCGGCAAGACCCCCGAGCCGGCCGTTGAAGAGGAGATGCCCCGATGACCGAGAAGGCGCCCCCCTCGGACCACGCCGATACGCCCGTGTCCTCGGGTAGCGAGCCCCCCGAGGGGTTGGTCGAACTGGTCGAGGCCTTGTTGCTTACGGTCGACGAGCCTCTGTCGCTTGAGGCGCTGAGCACCATGGTGGGGCAGGAGACGGCCCCCGAGTTACTTGAGGCCGCGCTGGTACGCGTGGCTAAGCGTTGGCAATCGCATCGCTTTATCGAGTTGGCCAACCGAGAGGTCGGTGGGCGCCGCGTCTGGCACTTGGTTGCCACCGCCGCTGTCGCACCGTATCTCAAGGCCGGCGACCCGGGAAGGGTGCCGAAGCTCAGCCGCGCGGCACTGGAGACGCTGGCGCTGATCGCCTGGCGCCAGCCGATCACCCGTGGCGAGATCGAGGCGGCGCGTGGTGTGGCGGTCAATCCGCAGATCCTCAAGCAACTGGCCGAACGCGGCTGGGTGCGGAGTCTCGGCGTCAAGGACAGCCCGGGACGGCCGGAGATGCTGGGAACCACGCGCGAGTTTCTCGGCGACTTCGGCCTGAATTCGCTCGCGGAGCTGCCGGATTTCGAACGTTTCGCCGGTCAGGACGATATCGATGTGTGAACCGCTGTGCCGCCCGATTGAACATCGGCGCGCAAACCGCGACAGGGAAAGGTCATGACACAACATTCCGCCGATGAGATCCGCAGTCTCGATCAGCTGATCGAGCAGGCGCGCGCCCTGCCGCCGGCCCCGACGGCGGTGGTCGGTGCCGACGAGGCGCACATTGTCGAGGCCGCCCATCACGCGGCCGAGGCCGGCCTGATCGAGCCGGTACTGATCGGTCGGGCCGCGCGTATCGAGGCGTTGATGGCCGAGCAGGGCGTGGCCTTTCCGGTCATCGACGCGCCCGGTCCGGAACAGGCGGCGCGAGCGGCGGTCGATGCGGTCGAGTCCGGCCGGGTCAGCCTGCTGATGAAAGGGGCGATTCACAGCGACGTGTTCCTGCGGCCGATCATCCGGGAACTGCGGCGCGGCCCGCGGATATCGCACGTGTTCATGGCCGAGATGGCGAGCTACCACAAGCTGCTGTTCATCACGGATGCGGCGATCAATATCCAGCCGGACGTGCGCGCCAAGGCCGAGATCCTGCAGAATGCGGTCAATCTGACCTGGTGGCTGGGCAATAAACGGGCCCGGGTGGCGGCTCTGTCGGCAATCGAGATGGTAAATCCGGCCATTCCCTCGACCCTGGATGCGGCCTGCTTGGCCAAGATGGGCGAGCGCGGCCAGATCGCGCATGCGCAGATTGACGGGCCGTTGGCCTTCGACACGGCGATCTCGGCCGAATCGGCGCGCATCAAGGGCCTGATCAGCCCGGTCGCGGGCCACGCCGATATCCTGTTGGTTCCGGATCTGGTCTCAGGCAATATCCTCTACAAGGATCTCGAGTATCTGGCCGGGGCGCGCTTTGCCGGCATCGTGCTGGGTGCCTGCGTGCCGGTGGTGCTGACCTCGCGGGCCGATCCCGAGGAGGTGCGGATCGCCTCGCTGGCCCTGGCCCGCGTGGCGGCCCATCGTCAGGCGCGGGTCGACCCGCTGCCGCCGTTCGAGGCCGGCGGTTGTGGTCACCCGCCGCATTGATACTCGGCCGGCCTCGAGCGGGGCCGGCATCGATGCCAGCCGTTTCGACCGCTTCCACGTTTCACGTTTCACGACGTCAAAGCCCGTACAGCCGAAGGACTTTCACCCATGCCATTGCACGAACTTGCCGGCCAGACCCCGCCCCGTGATTTTCTTGTCGACGTGCCGCGTCTGATCAGTGCCTACTACCAGAACGCCCCGTTGGTGGACGACCCGTCGCAGCGCATTACCTTCGGCACCTCGGGGCATCGCGGCTCGAGCCTGACCGGCTCGTTCAACGAGGGCCACATTGCCGCGGTGACCGCCGCACTGGTCGAGTACCGCCGCAGTCAGGGTATCGACGGGCCCATCCTGATTGGCATCGACACGCACGCACTGGCCTGGCCGGCATTCATGACCTGCGTCGAGGTGTTGGCGGCCGCCGGCGTGTCGTTCCGCTATCAGCACGACAATGCCCCGACCCCCACGCCGGTGATTTCCCAGGCGATCGTCGCGGCCAATCGTCGCGGCGCGTCGCGTTGTGATGGCATCATCCTGACTCCGTCGCACAACCCGCCCGGTGACGGCGGCTTCAAGTACAACCCGCCTCACGGTGGCCCGGCGGATACCGAGGCCACCGGCTGGATCGAGCGTCGCGCCAACGAGTTGCTGGCCGACTGGCAGGCCATCTCCCGCCAGCCGTTCGATCGGGCGATCAAGGGCGATGCCGCCCAGGGCGTCGATTTTATCCGCCCCTACGTCGAGGCACTCGACACGGTCGTGGACATGCAGGCGATCGCCCGGGCCGGTGTCTCGATCGGTGTCGATCCGATGGGCGGGGCCGGGCTGCCCTACTGGGAGCCGATCGCCGAGTACTACGGTCTCGATCTGACCGTCGTCAATCGCCAGATCGAGCCCGATTTCCGCTTCATCCCGCTGGATCACGACGGCAAGATCCGCATGGACTGCTCCTCGCCGTACGCGATGGCGGACCTGCTCAAGATCAAGGATCGCTTCGATGTCGCCTTCGGCAACGACACCGATGCCGACCGCCATGGCATCGTCAGCCCCGAGGGCGGGTTGATCAATCCCAACCATTTCCTGTCCGTGGCGATCGATTACCTGTTCGGCCATCGGCCCGACTGGCGCGACGATCTCAAGGTGGGCAAGACCATCGTGTCGAGCTCGATGATCGATCGTGTCGCCGGTGGACTGGGACGCGAGGTCTACGAGACGCCGGTGGGCATCAAGTGGTTCCAGCCGGGACTGACCGACGGCTGGTTGGGTTTTGGTGGCGAGGAATCCGCCGGGGCGACCTTCCTGGCCCGCAACGGCGAGGTCTGGAACACCGACAAGGACGGGTTGACCATGGGGCTGCTGGCCGCCGAGATCCTTGCGGTGACCGGGGAGGACGTCTGGGCACGCTTCAATCGCCTGATCGACCGCTTTGGGCAGCCGTTCTACGCCCGTCGCGATGCCGAGCTGAGCGCCGAGCAGAAGGAGCGCTTCAAGGCACTCGACCCGAGCCAGCTCGCGATCAACACCCTGGCCGGCGAGTCGGTCACCGGTATCCGCACCCAGGCCCCGGGCAACCAGGCGCCGATTGGCGGGCTCAAGGTGGAGACGGCCAATGGCTGGTTTGCCGCCCGCCCGTCCGGGACCGAGCCGATCTACAAGATCTACGCCGAGAGCTTCCGGGACCCCGGCCACCTCGAGGAAATCTTCGCCCAGGCCGAACAGGTCGTCGGCGATGCGTTAAACGGTTAAGGGCGGCCCATGGACGTGACGCGGCCAAGCCGCTATCATGCCGCCCTTGCTTGGTGAGGATGCCTTCACCAGAAACGCGCCCGTAGCTCAGCTGGATAGAGTGTCGGCCTCCGAAGCCGAAGGTCACAGGTTCGAATCCTGTCGGGCGCACCAGACATAAGGCGGTTACCTGTCGCCACGAAAACGCCCCCGCGAGCGCTGCTCCGGGGGCGTTTTCGTGGGTGGCCCCGGCCGAACTGGCGTCTACGATTGGGCCGTCTCGAGGTGATCGCAGATCTGACGGTTGTTGATCAGACAGTGGGTGAGGTCGTCGAGCGGCATGGGCTTGGCGAACAGGTAGCCCTGCAGGATGTCGCAACCCCAACCCACCAGGATGTCGCGCTGGGCCTCGGTCTCGATGCCCTCGGCGACCACCTTGATGCCCAGGTGGTGGGCCATCGAGATCACCCCCTGCACGATCGCGGCGTCGTCGGCACTGTGCTCCACGCCGTTGATGAAACTGCGGTCGATCTTGAGCTTGTCGATCGGCAGGTGCTTGAGATAGCTCAGGCTGGAAAAGCCGGTACCGAAATCGTCGATCGAGACCGTGATGGCGCTGTCACGCAGTTGCTGCAGGGTCTCAATGGCCGTCTCGGTTTCGTTCATCAAGATGCCCTCGGTCAGTTCGAGTTCCAGCCGATTGGCCGGCAGCCCGCTGAGCTCGAGCACCCGCCGAATGGTGGCGAGGAAGTTGGGGCGATTGAACTGCACCGGCGAGAGGTTGATCGCCACCCGGCCTTCCGCCATGCCAAGGTCGATCAGGGTCTTCATGTCGCGACAGGCGCGTTCGAGGACCCACTCGCTCAGCGGGATGACCTGGCCGGTTTCCTCGGCGAGCGGAATGAAGGTGGCCGGCGAGATCCAGCCGTGGGTCGGGTGGTGCCAGCGCAACAGGGCCTCGAACCCGGCGATGCGGCACTCCGCGGCCAATATCAGGGGTTGATAAAAGACCTGGAAGTCACCGTGTTCCAGTGCCTCCTGCAGGTCATTGCGCAGGCCCACCCGCTGACGGACTTGACTGTTGATCTCCTCGTTGAAGAGCTGGCAGGTGTTGTGTCCCTGTTGCTTGGCCCGGTACATGGCCATGTCGGCCTGCTGGATCAGGGTGCCGGGATTTCTCATGTCCGGTTCGCTGATGGCGATGCCGATACTCGCACTCAAGTACAGTTCGTGCTCGTCGATGCGATAGGGGCGACTGATCTCCGGCAGCAGTCGTTCGGCAACCAGCAGGGCCGCGTCTTCGCCGTCGATATCGGCGAGCAGAGCGATGAACTCGTCGCCACCGAACCGGGCGAACGTGTCCTCCGCCCGCATTTGGTCTTCGAGCCGGCGTGCCACTTCGACCAGGATCTTGTCGCCGACGGCGTGACCGAGGCTGTCGTTGATCGGCTTGAATTCGTCGAGGTCGATGAACAGCACTGCGACGCGGGTGGCGCGCCGGCGGGTCATCTCGATGGCCTGTCGCAGGCGGTCCTCGAACAGGCCGCGATTGCCCAGGCCCGTGAGGGCGTCATGGGTGGCATTGAAGGCCAATTGCGCCTGGTAGGACTTGTGGGCGGAGACATCGTTTTGCAGTCCGACGAAGTGCGTGACCTCGCCATGCTCGTCCTCGACCGGTGAAATATGCAACTCGTTCCAGAACTGGCTGCCGTCCTTGCGATAGTTTCGTAGCAGCACGCGCACGGGCTCTTTCGCGGCCAGTGCATGGCGAACCTGTTCGACGGTGGCGGGGTCGGTCTGTTCGCCCTGCAGGAAGCGGCAGTTGCGCCCCAGTACCTCCTCGGCACGGTAGCCGGTGATCTGGCAAAAGGCGGCGTTCGCGTAGACGATCGGCAGGTCGGGCTGCCTCGCATCGGCAATGATGACGCCGTGCATGCTCGCCTCGACACTGCGTTCGAGCGTGCGCAGGCGTCGCTCCTGGCCCTTGCGCAGCGTGACGTCCTTGGCAATGCCGTAGGCCGCCTCGATCTGGCCGTTGATCACGATTGGCAGGAAGGTGACGTCGAATTCATGTCGGGTGGCATCGTCGTGCGTGACGGTCAGTTCGGTGACCTGGGTCCGGCCGCGAACGGTACGCTCGATTGCCTGCTGGACCGCGACCCGCTCGGACGCGTCGATCAGTTCGATCAGCGACTGCCCCGACAGCTCGTCGCAGGAGCGATTGAGCATGGTTTCGGTGGTGTGATTGAACGTCTGCAGCCGCCCGTGGTTGTCCAACGAGAAGACCGCGTCCGGGTTGTAGGCGAACAGCGAGCGATAGCGTTGCTCGTTCTCCTCGAGGGCGATGCGATCGCGGTGACGCTCGATGGCCAGCGAAACCAGGTCTGCCGCCCGGGCAATCTGGCGGCGATGGGCCTGCGAGGGGGTTCCCGGCACGCTACGGTAGCTGGCAAAGGTGCCGAGCACCTCGCCGTCGGAGGCGATCAGGGGATAGGACCAGCAGGAACGCAGGCCATTGTCGATGGCCAGTTCGGCAAAACCGGCCCAGCGCTCGTCCTGAGCGATATCTTCGGTGAACACCGGCTCCCGGCGGTGGGCCGACGTGCCGCTGGTGCCGAAGTCGGTGGTGATCGGGATCATGGTCATGGCCGCCCGGTAGGCGGCATTGAGGCTGGGCGCGGCGGCCAGGTGCAGGTTCTCGCCGGCCTCGTCACTGAGCATGATCGAGCAGCGCGAGTCGGGATCATGCTCCTCCATCAACTCGCACACCGAGACCAGCGTGTGTTCGAGCGACTCCGAGTGCAGGATCATCTGCTGGATGATCTGCTGTGATTCAAGCTCGCGTCTCGCCGTTGACAGCCGGCGCGTCTGCTCGAGCCGACTGCGCCCCAGCGCCAGCAGCAGCACGACCAGGTGTGTGATCGCGAGACCGATCAGGGCGACCGCCGACGGCAGCACAGCGGCGATGGCCGGTTCTTGCCCTTCCTCGAGGTAACTGGTGGCGGTCACGTTCGGGCCGAAGGGCAGCGTCGCTTCCCGTTGGGCAAGCACTACTTGGTGATCATGGTGCACCGGGTCGCTGCGGAGATCGATGTGGGTGCCATCGGCGAAATCGAGATGTACGGCCAGCGGACGGCTGGTCGGGCGCCTCGCCTTTTCGATCACGTGGTTGAAATCGAGCAGGGCGAGAAACTGCTGTTCATGCCGCTGCGGATTGACCATGGGCACGGCAACCAGAACGGTGCTGCTGCCGTGGGACGGGGTGTCGGCCAGCAGAAGCAATCGGGGTGAGGGTCGAGGTTCGGAGAGCCAGTCCCGGGTCTCCGGTTGCGAGAGCAATTGGTCGAGCAGGTCGCGGCCGCTGGGCCCGCGGTTCGATTGCCACACGGCCTGCTGTCGATCGTCCAGCATGGCGAGGACCTGCAGGCTCTCCATGTCGCGTAGGTAGGATTGAGCCTCGCGCTCACGGAGCGAAGCGGCCGTGGGCAGTCGGCCGATCAGTTGCCAGCGTTCGGCCAGACGCCCCAGTGTTTGTACGCGGTCGGTGAGCACCTGATGACAGACGCTTTCGACCTGGTCGAGCTGGGCCTCGCCCATTGCCCGCAGGTCGCGATTGTGGATTAGCGACAGCTCGTGCCACGCCAGGGCCGCGAGCAGCGAACCGATCAGGCCGGCCGTCACCGCGAGCGGGCCCAATTCCCTGAGGTCAGTTTGGCGCAGGCGGCTGGCGAGCAGCATTGCGCCGCCGAACAGCAGGGTGAATAGCACGGCCACCCAGGCGGCCGTTGTGTGAAATTGCAGCCAGGGCGAGTTGCCCAGCAGCATCCAGAGCACCGAGATGCCGCCGAGGAACAGCATGAGTGTGCCGACCCAGCGCCAGGGGCGTCGCGCCAGACGCGAGCTGCCGGGGATCATCAGGCAACTGGCAATGGCGACCAGCAGCAGGGCCGCCTCGATGGAGAGGTGGTCGCTGTCGTTCTGAGTGGGCCCCACGGAGGTCGGCAGATGGATGCCATTGACGGCGAGGCTGTAGCCGACCAGGAGCAGAAGGCCGGCGCCGGATGCGGTATGCATCCCCCGCCAGCCCTGCAGATGCGCACCAAGACCCAGGCCGGCCAGCAGGGCAGCCAGGGCGGTTTCTCGAGGCAGGGGCAGGCCCAATGGGCCCGGATCGGTGATCAGTAGTGGCGCGAGCAGGCCCATCGTGCCGATCGTCAGGCACGCGGCTACCACCATCAGCAGGTAGGATTTGGTCAATAGTGGGCTGTCGGTGGTGGGCGTCATCAGGGCGAGGAAGTGCACCGTTGGGTAGTTGGGCCGGTTTTTGGTGCGTATGCCTTGGCTCGGGTCATCCCTCCCCAGGCAGTTGCCCATTGTTCAGGAGGCACGGCCAATGTTGAATCATGCTAATTGTCAGCCCGCTTGAACATAAATCAAACTTTTTTACTGGGTTATTCGTTTGAAGCGTATCAGTCGTGGCCCGGCGGTTTAAATCCAACGTCGGGTACGGGCTCGATAGGCGGAATAGCCGGCGCCGAATCGTTGCGTCAGGGCCCGCTCTTCACCGCGGACCTGAAGGCGGTCGAGGAACCAAACGAACGCGCCGATCACGACAAGCCCGGCCGGGTGGCCGAACCAGCTGACCACCCCGGCCAGCAACAGGGCGTCACCGAGGTAGATCGGGTTGCGACTGAGGCGATAGATGCCGCTGGTGACCAGGTGGCGGCTGCGTTCGGGGTGAATCGGGTTGATGGTGGTGTGCGCCTGCCACAGGGAGAACACCGCGGCCAGCATCAACATGCCGCCGGTAATGAAAAACGCCCAGGCGAGCCAGTGTAGCCAGGGCCAGTCGAGCGTTGCGCTCGGCCAGCCCGCCGCGAGGGCATACGCGAGGGCGATGCCGATCAGCAGGGCGACGGGTGGTGGAATCAGCTTGGTGAGCATGGTTGGGCCTTTGAGAATGGAGAGGACTGCCTTGGCGCAGTCTAGTTTGGTCGTGCTGGGAATGACATCACGTGGCGCGCGCGTGGTTTATACGTTGCGGGCGATGGCCTAAAGTCCGTATCAGACTCGTTCAGATTCGTTCAGACCTTCCCTGACCAAGAACCCGCTGGCCCCGGTTCGGGTCCGCGGGAGGTCCAGCGAATACGGCTAAAAAATACGGCTAAAAACCTTCCCCTAGAGAGGATCGCCATGTTGTCCAGACTCAAGAGCCGCTCGGTATTGCTGACCGGACCGGATGCCGAGAGCAAGCGTGAGGCGGTACGCGCGTATTTCCATCGCACGATGGACACCTACGAGAAGCTGTTCGAGGTGCTTACCGATGACCAGGCCTTCTACGAGCGGCCCGAGCCCCTGCGTCACCCGCTGATCTTCTATTTCGGCCATCCGGCCACCTTCTACATCAACAAGTTGGTTACGGCGAAGGCGACCACGCGCATCGATCCCCCGCTCGAAGGCATGTTCGCCATCGGCGTCGACGAGATGAGTTGGGATGACCTCAACGATGCGCACTACGACTGGCCGTCGGTCGACCGGGTGCGCGAGTATCGTCGCAAGGTGCGTGAGCGCGTCGATCAGTTGATCTCCGAGCTCGACTGGACGCCGCCGGTGCGCTGGGACGATCCCCCCGTCTGGTCGATCTTCATGGGCATCGAGCACGAGCGCATTCACCTGGAGACCTCGTCGGTGTTGATTCGCCAGCTCGATCTCACGTGGGTACGGCCGCACGACGACTGGCCGGTTTGCGATACCGCGGCCGCGGCGCCTGCTGCCGCGCCTGCCAACGAGTTGCTCGAGGTGGCCGGCGGCACGGTGGTGCAGGGCAAGCCGCATGACGCGCCCCTGTACGGCTGGGACAACGAATACGGGCGGCTGGAGACGCGGGTGAAATCGTTTCAGGCCAGCCGCATGCAGGTTTCCAACGCCGAATTCCTCGCCTTCGTCGAGGCCGGCGGTTACGAGACGCCCGAATGGTGGACCGAGGAGGGGCGGCGCTGGCTCGAATTTCGCGCAGCCCGTCACCCGAACTTCTGGGTGCCGCGCGGGGAGGGCTTTGCCTACCGGGCCATGACCCACGAGATCGAGATGCCGTGGGACTGGCCGGTGGACGTCAACTACCTCGAGGCCAAGGCGTTCTGCAACTGGCTGTCCGAGACCACGGGCCGGTCCATCCGTCTGCCCACCGAGCCCGAGTACGAGCGCCTGCGCCAGGTGTCCGGTGTGCCGGACGAGCCGGAGTGGGGTGAGCGGGCGCCGGGCAACATCAATCTCGAGTACTGGGCCTCGGCCTGCCCGGTCGACCGCTTCGCCCAGGGCGACTTCTTCGATGTGATCGGCAACGTCTGGCAATGGACCGAGACGCCGATCGATGCCTTCGAGGGCTTCGAGCCGCACCCGATCTACGACGATTTCTCGGTGCCGACCTTCGACAACCAGCACAACCTGATCAAGGGCGGCTCCTGGATATCGACCGGCAACGAGGCGACGCGCGACGCCCGCTACGCCTTCCGCCGGCACTTCTTCCAGCACGCCGGTTTCCGCTACGTCGAGGGTGAACCGGTACGCCCGCCGGCCAGCAGGGACGAGGGCTACTACGAGACCGACGCCCAGCTGGCGCAATACTGCGATTTCCACTTCGGCCGTTCGTACTTCGGTGTCGCCAGCTTTCCGCGCGCGTTGGCCGAGTACGCACTGCGCGAGATGGAGGGGCGCGCTCATGGGGCGGCGTTGGATATCGGCTGTGCTACCGGGCGGGCGACCTTCGAGCTCGCGCCGCATTTCGAGTCGGTCACCGGTCTGGATTTCTCGGCGCGTTTCATCCAGATCGCCCAGGCGATGCTCGACGAGGGGCAGATCGCCTACGCGCTGCCCACCGAGGGTGAACTGACCGAGGATCGTGCCGCCTCATTGGCCGGGCTCGGGCTCGAATCGCGCGACAACATCGCGTTCTGGCAGCAGGACGCCTGCAACATGAAACCGCACTTTGCCGGCTACGACCTGGTGCTGGCGGGCAACCTGATCGACCGGCTCTACGACCCGGGCAAGTTCCTCGACGACATCGCCGGGCGCATCAATCCCGGCGGCCTGCTGCTGATCGCCTCGCCCTACACCTGGCTCGAGGACTGCACGCCGCGCGATCGCTGGCTGGGTGGATTCGTCGAGGACGGCCGTCCCGTCAGCACATTCGACACGCTGATCAAGCGCCTGGAGCCGAACTTCGAGTTGGTGGGTGAGCCGGCGGAGATCCCGTTCGTGATCCGTGACACGGTCCGGCGCTACCAGCATACGGTCAGTCAGGTGACTGTATGGGCGCGCCGATGAGTGCCGACGCCCCCTCTACCGACTTCACCCGCTTGGCCCAGTACCCCGGGTCCGGCTGCGAGAAGTACGACCGGCGCGCCGAAATCTTCGGCCGCGACGACGTGATCCCGCTGTGGGTGGCGGACATGGACTTCCCGGCGCCCGATTTCGTCACCGACGCACTCGCCGAGCGGCTCGCCGACGGCGCCTTCGGCTATGCCAAGCCGAGCGAGGGACACCTCGAGGCGATCACCGGCTGGCTGGCCGGTCAGCACGACTGGCAGGTCGGTGCCGAGACGATCGTGCCCGTGCCCGGCGTGGTGCCGGCGATGGCGATGGCCATTCGCGCCTTCACCTCGCCGGGGGCGCGCGTGATCATCCAACCGCCGGTGTACTTCCCGTTCTTCCAGGTGGTGCGCGACCAGGGGCGCGAACGGGTCGAGAACCCGCTGGTCGAGCAGGTATCGCCGGATGGTATCCGCGGCTACGGCATGGATTTCGAGGCGCTGGAGGCGCAGGCCCGTGAGGCTGAGATGCTGCTGCTCTGCAATCCGCACAACCCGGGTGGGCGTGCCTGGAACGAAGCGGAGCTTGGCGAGGTGGCCGCTATCTGCTCGCGCCACGACGTGATGGTGATCAGCGACGAGATCCACATGGACCTGACCTACCCGGGCATCCGGCACACCCCCTTTGCTCGGGTGGCAGACTCGGCCGGTTGTCGCTGGTTTACGGTCACCGCGCCGGGCAAGACCTTCAATACCGCCGGGATCGGCGGGGGTTATGCCGTGATCCCCGACGCCGAGATCCGCAAGCGTTTCGATCGCGAGCGTCGCGGCATGCATCTGGGCGAGGGCTCGGTATTCGGCCTGACCGCGCTCAAGGCTGCCTACACCCATGGGGCGAAGTGGCCGGCCGAGTTGATGGCGCATGTCGCGAGCAACCGGGATCGGGTGATCGAGGCGGTGGCCGATCTGCCGATCGAGCCGATGTGGCCCGAGGCGACCTACCTGCTGTGGCTGGACTGCCGGGGAATGGGGTTGTCCGACGCGGCGACCGATCCCGGCGACACGGCGTTGCAGCGATTTTTCATCGACGAGGCGGGATTGGGCCTGAGCCAGGGCATTATTTTCGGTGAGCCGGGGCGCGGCTACATGCGCATCAATCTAGCCGCGCCGACGCGCATTATCGATCGCGCCATGGCACAACTGCGCGCGGCTTGGGGAAAGCGAGTCGCGGGGCGGGGTCCCGCCTAACGTCTGGCGAGTCGTTCGTGATCAAGGCGTGAGGTCGCCAGCGTGCCGCCGGCCACGTCAAGACGGCGCAACAACGAGCTCGGGTAACTCGCTCGGCCAGAACGGCATCAAATTCGTGCTAGTCGCGCAGTCGCGCATCGAGGTGATCGACGGCCTCCGCCCAGTCGGCGTCATCGGCCAGCGACTCGCGCAAAAAGTGGCGCTGGTTGTCGTTCCAGAATGGCGCGTCGCTCAGCACCACCTCGCTTGGCAGGGGGGAGTGGCGGTCGATGAATGCCTCGATTTCGTTTTCGCTGGCATCCAGGCCGAGCTGTTCGAACAGTTCACTCAAGGGGTGAAACGGTGGCTGCATGCGATTTCCTCCATCGGGTCGGTGCCGATCTTGCGTGCGGGGTTCCCGCGTGAATTGTCCCAAGTCCCGCCTGGATTCTAGTCGCTTTTTCCGGGGGAGATTTGCGTGTCTATACTTGACCCCTTTGCCCAGAGTGAATTGTCCATGTGGCCCGAATATTTCCTGTTTCTTCTCAAGACGCTGACATTGGTCGTTGCCGTGGTCTTTGTCGTGGCGGCGCTGGTTTCGGTCGTGGCGCAGGCGCGCAACTCGCAGGCCGGTGAGAGTCGGCTCAAGCCGCTGAAGATCCGTCGTCTCAACGACGAGATCGAGTCACGCAGCAAGCAGTTGCGCGAGGCGCTGGAAAAGCCCGACGCTGGGTGGAAGGCCAAGTGGGCCGAGCTGCGCCAGCGGTTGCCCGGTGGCAAGCAAAAGGACGATCACAAGGCGCCCGCCGTTACCGAGGACAAGCCGGCGGCCACCGAGGAACGCAATGAGGAGGGCGAGACGGGAGACTCGGCGACCCGAACCTTCGTGCTGCGTTTCCACGGCGACATCCGCGCCTCGGCGGTCGAGGCCCTGCGCGAGGAGGTCAGCGCCGTGTTGCAGGCAGCCGAGCCGGGTCGTGATCGCGTGCTGCTGGTGCTGGACAGCCCCGGTGGCGTGGTGCCGGGATACGGTCTGGCCGCCGCCCAGCTGGCGCGACTGCGCAAAGCGGAAATCGAGTTGATCGCGGTGGTCGATCGCGTCGCGGCCAGCGGGGGCTACATGATGGCGGCCGTGGCCAATCGCATCGTCGCCGCGCCGTTCGCCATTGTCGGTTCGATCGGTGTGGTGGCTCAGATGCCCAACATCCATCGCCTGCTCAAGCGCAACGACATCGATGTCGAGCTGCATACCGCCGGGCAGCACAAGCGCACCCTGACCTTGCTGGGCGAGAACACCGAGGCCGGGCGGGAGAAATTCCGCGAGGAGCTCGAGCAGACACACGTGCTGTTCAAGCAATTCCTCAATCGCTATCGCCCGAAACTGGACCTGGAGAAACTCGCCACCGGTGAGCACTGGTACGGTGAGGATGCGCTTGAGCTGGGTCTGATCGACGACATCGGCACCAGCGACGACTGGATCCTCGAGGCCGCGAATCAGGGCGACGCCTTCGAGATCACCCAGCCGATGAAAAAGCGTGGCCTGCTCGGTCGCCTGAGCGCCTCGGCCCAGTCATTGCTGAGCGAATGGCGACACCCGCTCTGAGCCGCGCGGGTCAGACGGTCAGTAGCCGGAGGGACAGTTCGTTACTTGCCAGATCCTTGTCGATTGGCTTGGAACTGGGCTAGGATCTGGATATAGGTTTCGCTCACGTCACGGGCGAAGTGGTCGATGGCGTGACGCCGTGCGGTGCTGACGGCCTGGTCGGCCATGGTCGCGCGCAAGGTATCGTCTTCGATCAGTCGTTGGGCGGCCGTGGTCCAGCGGTCGATGTCCTCGGCGGTCTTGAAGCCGTTGCTCTCGTGGTTGACCACGTCGTCGATGCCGCTCGATCGCACGGCGACCACCGGCAGGCCTGCCGCCATCGCCTCGAGAATGACCATCCCCTGGGTTTCCGACTTGGAGGCGAACACGAACGCGTCCCCCAGTTGGTAATAGTGCGCCATCTCGTCGGGTGAAACCGCCCCGACCAGCGTGATCACCTCGGCCAGATCGAGTGCGTCGATGCGTTCCTGCAGGCGCTCGCGTTCGTCACCATCACCGATGATCAGGCAGCGAAATGGCTGGGCGCTGCGGCAGCGCAACTCGTCCATCGCCGCGATCAGAAAGTCGATGTTCTTCTCGCGGGAAAGCCTTGAAACACTCACCAGCACGCGCTCGTCCGGCCCAATGCCGTGTTTGAGGCGTAGGGCTTCGACGGCTGCGGGTTCGTCGGTTTGGAATCGGTCGAAGTCGATTCCGGTCGGGTGCACGTAGATGGGAGCGGTGACCCCGATCACCCGCAGGTATTCCTCGGCCGACTCGGTCGGCACGATCACCCCGTCGCAGCGATTAGCGAACCGCCGGATGGCGGTGTGTGCGATCAGGTTGCGGAACAGCGGGCCCGGCAGCGGCACGAAGTGCGAGTAGTGTTCCAGGCGGGTGTGATAGGTAAATACCGTCGGCACCTTCAGCCGTCGAGCATGCCATTGCGCCGCCCAGCCAAGCCAGAATGGGTGGTGGATGTGGATCAGGTCGGGTGAAAAGTCTTTCAGTCCCCGGCGAATGCGCGGCGAGAGCGGATTGGCCAGCCGGAACTCGCCCTTATGCCCCATGCTCAGCAGCGAGGGGACGCGGACCACGTCGGTCTCCCGGTCATCCTGGCGGGCGTAGCTGGGCGCGATGATCCGCACGCGATGACTCAACTGCGCCAATCCCCGGTGCAGTCGATCGATGGAGATGGGCACCCCACCGATGAACGGCAGATAGTTGTTGGTCACCATGGCGATGGTCAGCGGTCGGCCGGTCCACGGCGAGGTGTCCAGGTCGTAGTTCCGGTAGTAGTCGCGCTCGACGAAGATCGTGCTGTAGAGCTTGATTGCCAGCAGGATCAGCAGGCCGAGCACCAGCAGGAAATTGAGGTGGCCGACGTAGAAGAGCGAGTGGATGAAGAACCATAGGCTCTCGAGCGTCTTGAACACCTGGTGCTGGCCGATATCGAGCCGCTCGACCGTGATCGTCACCTCGCCATCGGCACTCTTCACGTCGACGTAGTGATAGAAGCTGGTCTCGTTGTTGAGTACCAGTCCGCCGGCCCCGCCGGTGACCACGTAGCGGACCCCGTCGCGTTGCTGTTCATCGAACAGGTGCAGGTTGCTGGAAAACACCGCGTCGACGTCATGCGCGCGGAACAGCGCGTGAAGCCGGTCGCGGAAGGTCTCGTCGGTCAGGTACTGATCGTCGGAATCGAGCGGGCTTTTCTCTGTAGTGCGGAACATCGGGTGGCCGATGAACACGAAGCGATACGTGGCTGACGGATCGCGCAGCTGCTCCTTGAGCCAGTGAAGTTGGAACGGATAGGTGTCCGAGTCGGTGCTGTCGAGGAACAGGAACTGGCTGCCGCCGGCGCGAAAGCCGAAGAAGTACGGGCCGAAGTGCTCGTAGTAATTGAACGAGCCGAAGGCACCGCTCTCCTTCTCGCCCACCGTCAGCAGGTAGGGCATCTCCAGGTGCGAGAGCGTGCGGTACAGGGCGCGATACTTGTCCTCGCCGCCGCCACTGACGGCGTTGCCGGCCGAGACCACGAAGTCGAGCCCGGCGCGATTGAGCCGCGGGATCATCTTGCGCTCGAACAGGCCGACCGAGTTGTTGATATTGCCGACGACGGCGAAATGCAACTCGTCATTTGTCTGGTTATCTGCCAGGTCCTGAACACGCTCGATCTGCTCGGCGTGGACCGCGTGGTAGGTGGTCTCGAAGATCGATAGGTAGACCCGGTAGCCGACCAGCAGGAGGATGGCGGTCAGCGTCAGATAGAAGGCCAGCTTGAGACGACGCGGTGTCAATGATCGCGACAGGCGGCTCACGCGGTTCCTCGCCGGCTGGCCGTGATTTCTCGCTGGGTGACAATCAGCCCGATCAGCATGCCCAGATAGATCGTCAGCGCTCGCCAGGCCACGGTCACCAGCACCAGGTGCGAGGCGGTGACCACGTCACGGAAGAAATAGGCGAACACGCCCTCGGCAATGCCTGCGGCACCCGGCGTGGGCGAGAAATACATCACGAAGGTGGTCATCACCATGCGACCGATGACCAGCCAGTAGTCGAACCCGTAACCCAGGGACCAGAAGAGCAGGGCGGGGAACGAGAACAGGGCCAGCAGAAAGATCGCCGTGAAGACGAACGAGGCGGCGATGTCGAGCCGGCTTCCCTGGAAATAACGCACGAATCCGTGAGCAAATCGCTGTAATTCGCGCACCAACCGATGGCGCCAGCGGTGATGTCGTTGCGGGCTGATCATGTGCAGGCCTCGCAGCGCCTTGAGCGCGCTCAGCATCGGGCGCAACAGCCAGTTGCTGCGCATGACCAGGACCATGAAAAAAATCAGGTAAAGCGCCACTGATACGCTCAATGTGATTACCAGCGAGTCGCTCTGTGCCGCGCCTTCCGCTCCCGGGAGTGTCACCAGCAGGATCGGCGTGGCGCCGAAGATGAACAGCACCGCGAGGGCGGTGCGAATGGTGGTGGCTGTCAGCCCGGTGCCCACCGGCACGCCGCGCCGGCGCATGAACCAGACCTGGGCCACCCCGCCGCCGGTGGCCAGCGGCGTGATGTTCGAGACGAAGATGTTGAGAAACACCAGCCGCGCCATGGCCGGCAACGGGATGGAGTGGCCCAGCGCGCGCAGGGTGAACCACAGGCGCAGGCCGTCCGCGGCAAAGTAGACCAGCAATAACGCCAGGCTAGCCAGCACCAGTTGCCAGCCGAGCAGGCGTGCATCCCAGTGAATCTCGTGACCGGCGACCTGCAAGTAGACCGCCCAGATGCCGGCGGCGCTGAGCCCGATGAACAGTACAGCGAACCACAGCAGTCGGCGGCCACGAAAGGCCGGCTCGTCCTGGATCTCGAAGCGTTCGGACTGGCGGTGGGGGTCGGTCATTGGAAGGCGGTGCCGGGGAAAACGTGTCGGACGACGGCATTATCGGCCGGGCCGGTTGCGCCGGGCACAGAAAAACCCGCGCGAGGCGGGTTGTCCGTGACATACGTCAGTGTTGGAGGCTGGACCCGGAGTCGAACCGGGGTGAACGGATTTGCAATCCGGTGCATAGCCACTCTGCCATCCAGCCGAAATCTGGAGCGGGAAACCGGATTCGAACCGGCGACCCCAACCTTGGCAAGGTTGTGCTCTACCAGCTGAGCTATTCCCGCTTGAGGGGGCGCAATTTTCATCAGGAACCGCCCTCGTGTCAAGTCGTGCGTCGTTGCGTCGTATTGAGTGTTCCGGTCGGGGCAACCGGCCTCATCGCCGGGGTTGCGTCAATGACGACGCAGTCGGGCCAGTAACCAACGTTGCAACATGCGGTTGCGCGATTGGCGTGCTTGGTTACACTCGCTCCGGTCGGCCTGCAGGCAAGAGGCCGGGTGGCGCGGGTCGTGCAGTTCAGCCGAGCGGGCATCGAGGTAGATGCGCACGCGCAGGGTCACCGGCCGCTGGCGCGAATCGAGCACCTCGTGGTCGGTGAATGTCATCTCCAGGGTGAAGCGGCCCCGCTCGGTAACCCGAGCGATCACCGAGAAACCCAGGGTGAATTCATCGCCCGGTGCAAGTCGCCGCAGGTCGCCGAGCAGGCGGCGAATCAGGATATAGTTCTGCTCGTAGAGATCCATCAGCTGATCAAATGGATCGCGTTCGATGGAATGAGGAGTGCCGCCGGTGTTGAGGTTCATGTCCGTCAGTGTAAGGAAGCTCTGCGTGAATAGGAATGCTGAGGTCCCACCGACTTTGACCGTGGTCGGCCTGGCGCGTGCCGGCATGTCGTTGGCGTGGCTGGGACTGCTTGCTTCGGTGTTGGCCGTGGGCACCGCCGGGGCGGATGTCTACAAGTACCGCGATGCCCAGGGCGTGGTGCACCTGACCAACGTGCCGCAGCAGTCGGCCGATGAACCCTACGCCTTGTGGCGCAAGAACGAGGCGACCAAGCCGAAGGGCTGGCAGGACGGCTACCGCGCCATGCCGCGGCTGGTGCACGATCGCTATGCCGCGCCGGTCAACCGGTTCGCCGGCCTGTACGGTGTCGACCCCACGTTGATTCGCGCCGTGATCCACGCCGAGAGCGCCTTTCGAGCGGATGCGGTCTCCCCCAAGGGGGCCGGCGGGCTGATGCAACTGATGCCGGCGACGGCGGCGCGATTCGAGGTGGTCGACCGTTTCAATCCCGAGGACAACATCGCCGGCGGCGTCGCCTACCTCGCGCTGCTGCTCCAGATGTTCCGGGGCGACCGCGAGCTGGCGGTGGCGGCCTACAATGCCGGCGAGGGTGCGGTGAAGCGTTACGGCGGGATTCCGCCGTACAAGGAGACGCGCACCTACGTCAAACGGGTCATGCAGCTACAGGCGGCCTATGCCGGCGCCGGGTAAGACGATGCCGTCCGACCAGCGACCCAACCGCCCGGAGCCGCCTGATCTGGCGGCAGAGGAGGAGCGGTTGGCGGCGTTTCTGGCGGGGCAGTCGGCCCTCGTGCTGGCCGTGGCCGTCGATAGGGAATCGCCACCGGGGACCGCACCGGAGATCGGCAGCCTGCCTTTCGTCCATCACGACGGGGCCTTCTGGGTACTCGCCAGCGAGTTCGCCGCCCACACGCGACCCCTGCTGGAGGGGCGCGAGGCGCGTGTCGCCCTGCTGGCCGACCAGTCGGCCACCCGCAACCCCTTCGCCCGCGAGCGTGCCCAATGGACGGCGCAGGTCGAGTCGGTCGACCGCGAGGCATCCCGGTTTGCCGAGGTCACGGCCCGCCTGCGGGACCGTCACGGCAAGACCGTCGAGCTGTTGTGCGGGCTGGGGGATTTTCACCTGCTCGGCTTTCATCTGGGAGCAGGGCGTTACGTCAACGGCTTTGGCAGTGCGTTCGAGTTGGACGGGCTAACGGTTTGCCAGCAGCGGCGGGGTTAGCGCAGTAGCTCGATCGCCTCGTCGATGACGCTGGGGTCATCGGCGCGTCGCGGTGACTGTTCGCTCAGGTGGCGACGGTAGGCGCGGGCACCGGGGCGTCCCTGGAACAGCGTGAGTATCGGCTTGATCAGCGTGGGCAGGCGCGTGCCGCGGGCGATCTCGGCTGCCGCGTATTCTCGATACGCCAGTAGGGCAGCCAGCCGGTCGGTGGTCTCCCCGTCGTCGAACAGGGCAGCATCGATATCGGCGAGCAGGCCGACGTTCTGGTAGGCCGCCCGGCCGACCATCACGCCATCGACCTCGTCCAGTGCGCCCTGCATCGACTCGACCTCCGTCAGTCCACCGTTCAGTACCACGGTCAGATCCGGTCGCTCCTGCTTGAGCCGCGTGGCGAATTCGGGCCGCAGCGGCGGCACGTCGCGATTCTGCTTGGGCGAAAGCCCGGCCAGCCACGCCTTGCGGCTGTGGACGATAAACACCTCGGCACCACCCTGGTCCGCGACGATGTCGACGAATTCACGGAATTCCTCATAGGTTTCCTGGTGGTCGATGCCGATGCGACTCTTGACCGTCACCGGTACGTCGACCGCGTCGCGCATGGCGGCAATACAGTCGGCCACGAGCGCCGGCTGCGCCATCAGGCAGGCGCCAAATGCCCCGTTCTGCACCCGGTCGCTGGGGCAGCCGACATTGAGATTGATCTCGTCATAGCCCCACTCGGCCCCGAGCCGTGCCGCCGTTGCCAGGGCCTGCGGATCGGAGCCGCCCAGTTGCAGGGCGACCGGGTGCTCGCTGGCATCAAAGCGCAGGTGGCGTTCGATATCGCCGTGGAGCAGGGCGCCGGTGGTGACCATTTCCGTGTACAGCCGCGCATGTCGGCTCAGTTGCCGGGCCAGGAAGCGATAGTTCCTGTCAGTCCAGTCGAGCATCGGGGCAATGCAGAAGCGCCAGGGGTTAGGCGGCTGCGTTGTGGCGTTGGCGGTTGGTGGGATCGGATCGGTCATGACGGCATGTGATTCTCGCAGGGAGCGGCATTGTAGCGGTGGTGGCGCCTGACGTCAGGGCAGCAGGGCCTTGATGATCGCGCTCACACCCGCAATCGCCGCGATGCCGAGGATGATCGGCCGCAAGGCGCCGAACGGGATGCGATTGACCAGGTGGCCCGAGACAAGGAACCCCGCGAGCGTACCCGGCAGGAGGGTCGCGAACAGCCACCATTCGCGTGAACCGATAAAACCACTGAAGAACAGCGCCACGGCACTGGCCAGACTGGCGAACAGGAAGAAGGCCGAGAGATTGGCGCGCACCAATGGGCCATGCTGGTTTTGGTAGATCAGGGCGATCGGCGGCCCACCCACCGCGGTGATGGTGCCCATGTAGCCCGACGCGGCCCCGGCCATCACGCTATTGCGCGGATTGAGGGCCGGGTGAAGGCCGACCACGCTCAACAGCACGGCCAGCAGGATCAGGATGCCGAAGGCCAGTTCGAAGCCCCGCGCGCTCAGAAAGGCCAACGTGACCACCGCCAATAGGGTGCCGGCGATGTCGCCGCCGATGGCGAAACGCACCGGGCGGAAGCTCAAGCTCGATCGACTGCGCCACAGGATCAGGATGGTCAGCAACACCGCGTTGAGAATCAGCGGCCCGGGCAGGAACAGCGGGCTGATCAGAAACAGCAACGGTGCCGACAGGGTGCCGATGCCGTAACCGGCCAGTCCTTGCAGGAACGCGCCGGCGAAAATGGCGAGGTTGGCCAGCAGCAACTGAAGCAGGGTGATGTCGTCCACGGGACCTTCTCTCGGGCTGGCAACGAACAATCCCCGGCGGGGCCGGGGATGACGGAACCCTTGGCCTACCGCTCCAGCGGCGCTGCCAATGGCGGGCCCGGATCAGGCGCAGGTGGTGATCTGAGCGCCGCCCTGACCGATCGAGCCGATCAACGGCGCCATTGCCTGTTCCTGCCTCTTCATCGCCTGTTTCTGTGTGCGCACACCCACTTGCTGTGCCCGTTGTGCGTTCACCATGGCCAATCAATTTGCAGGTTGTCGGCAGCGGGCATCGCGTCGGCCATGGTAGCTCTTCCGTCGCAATCTCTGCTTATGGGCGCATCACAAATCGTGAGTCGGCCCGACGCACGCGCAGTGTACTCTCCGGCGTCTTCAAATTCGCCCCCGCTGAAATGGCGCTGCGGCCGGCTTTTATATGGTTTCGCTTATTTGCATGGGTTGGCTAAAGAGTGGCCGGCCTCGGCCGAAAAGCCGATCGAATCACATTCTCGCAAGCCCTCGGTCTCAAGGAGTCGTAATGAACCGGTTGAACAACACCACCAAGATCCTGCTGGCGTTTGCCGTGTCCGCCGTACTGTTCATCGGTGCGCTCGGCTACGCGCTGTTCCAGATGGATTCCATCTCCGAGCGGTATTTGCAGGTTCAGCAACAGGACAACGCCCGCGTCGCGGCGTTGCAGGACATCATGAGCAATGGCCTGCTGGGTGGCGTGGCGACCCGCAACAAGGTCTTCCGTCCCAATCTGGAGGCCGCAATCAAGGTCACCCGCATGACCGACGAGGTCGTTCGCGCGGCATTGGCCGAGGCGCGATCACTGACGTCCAAGGGCAATGCCGAGGCCCAGGGCTTGCTGGATGACATCGAGACCCGCTGGCAGCGGGTGATGGCGGCTCGCCTGGCGGTGTTCGATCAGGTCAATGCCGGCAACATCGAGCGCGCCCAACAGATACTGGTGCAGGACGAGCATCCCGACTGGCAGCAGATCCGCAAGAACATCCAGGCGCTGATCGCGACGGCCAAGGAGAGGGAGGATGCGCGTACCGAGGCGGCCGAGACGCACATGATCGAGGCGCGCGCAGCGACGTTGTTCATCGGGGCCGTGGCACTTGCCTTGGGGATCTTCCTGTTGGTGCTGGTGATGGCCACCTTCACCCGACGCATCCATCACGTGCTTCGCGCGATGGAGGACATCGCCGAGGGCGAGGGCGATCTGACCCGTCGCCTGCCGGTGACCGGCAACGACGAGTTCGCCAAGCTATCGCGCGGCTTCAATCGGTTCGTCGAGCGCATCCACAACCTGGTCCACGAGATCACCGACTCCACTGGCCAGCTCGCGGCCTCGGCCGAGGAAATGTCGATGATCACGCGCCAGTCGCGCGAGAGCACGCACGAGCAGAACGAGCAGACCCAGATGGTGGCCTCGGCGATCGAGGAACTGACCGCCACCACGCGCGAGATCGCCGAGAACACCAATCAGACCGCCAGTGCCTCCAACGAGACCGAAGAGGTCACGCACAACGGTCAACAGGCACTCAAGCGCTCGATGGATACCGTGCATGAGCTGATGGGCTCGATGCGCAATACCGCCGAATCGATCGGCGAGCTCGAGTCGCAGACCAAGGACATCGGCAAGGTGCTGGATGTCATCCAGGGCGTGGCCGAGCAGACCAACCTCTTGGCGCTGAATGCGGCGATCGAGGCGGCCCGCGCCGGCGAGCAGGGCCGAGGCTTCGCGGTCGTGGCCGAGGAGGTGCGCAACCTCGCCAGCCGCACGCAGCAGTCCACCGAGGAGATCAAGGGCATCATCGACGGCCTGCGTGATCGGGCGCATCGGACCGTCGAGGCGATGGAAGTCAGCCAGACCCAGGGCAAGGCCACGCTCGATGCGGTCAACGAGACCGACGAGTCGCTGGACGCGGTGGTGCGCCACGTCAATCACATCAACGAGATGACCATGCAGATCGCGACCGCCGCCGAGGAGCAGTCGGCCACGGTCGAGGAGGTCAACCGCAACCTCGAGCGCATTCGCGCCAAGAGCGAGGAGCTCGACGATGCCTCGCAGCAGGTATCCACCGCTGGCGGCGATCTCACCCGGTTGTCGGCAAACCTGGATGGCCTGGTCAATCGCTTCAAGACCTGACGCGATATCGGCGGCACCACGAACGAAGGCCGGCACGTGTTGCCGGCCTTTTTCGTAGCTGTGTCCGTGGGACCGTGTCGGTGGTCACGCCTGAGGGGCGGGCCGATCAACGATTGAGGTAATGCCGTGCTCTGTGGTTGGGCTCAGGGGCTGCCGTCGACCCGTAGCCGCGGCTTGACGATCAGAGGGGCCCGCGGCCCAGGCGTCGAACGAATGGCACCCGTCGCCAGAGGCTGGGCCGGGTGTCGGTCAGATCTCGGCAGGTCTCGCAGTGGCCGGCACGCGGTCGGCGGGAGGTGAGTGGTTCGATGCGCAATTGCGGCGACGGCCCGCGCCCCGGCTCCCACGCCGACAGGGGCTCCTCGTGGATCATCACGTCGGCGCCGGGGAAGGTGCGCAGCAGCTTGGTCTCGACCTCGTCGCCGATCTGGTGGGCGCGGTCGAGGTCGATGTGATTGTCCAGGTAGAGGTACAGCTGGATGATCATGGTCTGTCCCGCCAGCCGGGTGCGGATCTGGTCGACGGCATGTACGGACGGGTGGGTGGTGGCGATCTGGGCGATGCGCATCTCGGTGCCGTCGAGCACCTCGCGGTCCATCAGGTGATCGAGCGCCTCCCGGCCGACTTTCCAGGCGCTATAAAGAACGAAAACACCCACCAGGGCGCCGAAGACCGGGTCGATCCAGGTCAGGCCGTAGCCGGCGAGAATCAGCACGGCGATGGTCGAGGCATTGACCAGGAAGTCCATGCTGTAGTGCGCGGCGTCGGCCTTGATGGCCGGTGAGCGCGTCTTGATGATCACGTAGCGCTGGAAGGTGATCAGGGCGAGGGTTGCCACCATCGAGAAGATCATCACTGCCACGCCCCAGTTGACCGCATCGATCTCCTGCGGGCGAATCAGGCGTTGCAGGGCCTCGATCAGCAGGAACACACCGGAGCCGGCGATAAAGGTCGCCTGGGCCAGGGCGGCCAGCGGTTCGGCCTTGCCGTGACCGTAGCGATGGTCCTCGTCGGGTGGCTGCAACGCGATGCGCACCGCCACCAGCGTGACCAGCGAGGCCAGCAAGTCCATGGTCGAATCGATCAGCGAGGCCAGCATGCTCACCGAATTGGTGGTGATGGTCGCCGCGAGCTTGAGCGCGATCAACGTCAGGGCCAGCGTCACCGAGGCGGTGGTGACCATGCGCAGCAGCTTGGCGTGTGGATTGGACATCGGGGAATCGTCGCCTTGTCGGGGGTGCGGCCTTGCCACCGGCGGCTCGTCGGGCCGGCGGGAAAGTTAGTCAAGACTAATACCGAACTGAATTGGTCCCATTTTAATGCACCCCGGCGCGGACCGCCAGCCCGTCGTTGCAGGGCGTCTGTGTTGGCAGGGCCGAACTGCCCCGCGGTGCGCCGGACTTGGGTGCTTTGGCCGGCTCGTCTACCATCGTCACACCCTTCGTTCGCCGGGATGTCTCCATCGATGGCTCCAAAACCTACGGCCCCAAAGTCAGGGACGCAGCAAACGTCCTCGCCGCCACCTGCCGGTTGCCCGGTCACGCGCATCGGCATTACCGGGCTGTCCGGTGCCGGCAAGTCGACCCTGATTACCGCCATCATCAATCACCTGGAGAATGCCCGGCGCGGCGCGGTGTCGGAGCAGGCCGGGCTGGCCGCCATTCGCCATGGCCGCTGGCATCGCGAGATCGAGCGTGCCTTCGATTACGACCATGCCCTGACCGCGCTGACTGGCCATCCGCCGACCTGGCCCGAATCCACCCGCGACTGGTCGATCGCCCGCCTGACACTGGATTACGAGCGGCGCTGGTACTCCCTGAGGTCTCGGCGGCGCTGCCTGGAGTTGTTCGACTACCCGGGCGAGTGGCTGCTCGACCTGTCTCTGCTCGACTGGTCGTTCGCCGAGTACAGCGCGCATTGGCGGGACTGGCTGGCACACAGCCCGCGTCGGGAGATCGCACCGGGATTGCTCGAGGAATTGCAGGCAATCGACCCGGCGGCGCCGCTCGATCCGGCCCGGTTGGCCACGCTGGCCGGCCGTTGGTCGATGATGCTGGCCGACAGTCGCCTGCCGCCGCACCGACTGTCGCGCAACCTGCCCGGTCGGTGGTTGATGCCGGGCGAGGGCTTCGATCCGGATGCCATGCCGTTTCTGCCCCTGCCCGGCGTGGCCGTCGATCCGGCAGATGCCTACCCGGAAGGGTCGTGGGGCGAGGTCTGCCAGCGTCACTTCGTCTATTACCGTGACCGGATCGCGCGGCCGTTCTTCGAATCCCATTTCGGTCGACTGGATGCGCAGGTGATCCTAGTCGATGTGCTCGGCGCGCTGCGTAGCGGCCGGCCGGCCCTGGAGGACATGCGCGCGGCGCTCGAGTCGATTCTCGAGCCATTTCGTTACCGCGACGGGCACTGGTTGAGCAATCTGTTCGCGCGTCGCATCCGCCGGGTCGCGATCGTCGCCACGCAGATCGATCACCTGTTGCCGGCCGATCAGGCGCGCCTGACCCGTCTGCTCGACAGCTACCTGTTTGAACTGACCCAGCAGTTGGCGGGCAAGCACATCGAACTGCGCCTGTTCGCCGTTTCGGCGGTGACCGCCGCCCAGCCGCGCGAAGATGCCCGCGGTCGACCCATGCTGGTGGGCACCGACAAGAGCTCGCGGCAGAAGATCGCCTTCACCCCACCGGCGATTCCCGAACAGATGCCGCATGATCTGGATCTGGCCATCGACGACCTGCCCACGCTGGCACCGCCTGCCGGGCTGGATCGGGCGCGTGCCTTTCCCGGCCGACGCGTCGATGCCCTGCTCGATTTCCTGATCGGCGAGTCCTGAGCCATGAGAGGTGACTCCACGTCCTCTGCCGCCATGACGCCGACCCACAGCAAGACAGTCTCCGGAGCCCTTCAATGAGTGATGAGCACCCGCCGCCAGGCGGCCACCTGGCCACTCGCATCCACGCGCAAGGGGATGCGGTGCCGGATGTGGATACCGAGGCCCTCTACGGCGAGGAGTCGGACGAGGCGATTGCCGACCTGCTCGAACCCCGCCCGGGCTTTCCCTGGATCACGACGCTGCTGGGCGTGGTCGCGGTCACCTGGCTCACCATCAACTGGTTGCAGGCGATTTGGTGGGCCCATGCCGCGCACCCGGCGCTGGGTTGGGTGATCTTCGCCATCGGTGTGGGCGTCGGCGGCGTCGGGCTCGTGTTGGTCTGGCGGGCCTGGCACCAGCGCCACCAGATCGATGCCATCACCCGGCTGAATCGCCGACTGGCGCAGGCCGAACGCGACGGCGAGATGGGCGAGTCCGTGGTCGAGCTGCGCGAAGCGGCCGAATACCTGCTGGCGGACAACCCGCAGCGACGGACCTTCGAGGAGTCCCTGCTGGGCATCGATGCCGGCAGTCACGCCACCGAACTGGTGGTGGCGCTCGAGCGCGCCTACGCCGATCAGGATGCCCGGGCCCGTGCGTTGATCCATCGCGAAGTGGTGCGTACCGGCCTGTTCATCGCCGCCAGTCCCTACCCTGCGCTCGACCTGTTGCTGGTCGCCTGGCGCAATGCGCGAATGGTCAATGCCATCGCCCGCATCTATGGTCTGACGCTCTCGTTTCCGGCGCGCTGGCGCCTCTACCGCATGATCCTGCAGAACATGGCCTTCGCCTCGGCCACCGAGACCGTGCTCGACTCGGCCAGCGAGGGCTGGGCGGCCAATTTGATGGTCAATCTTGGCGCCCGAGCCGGGCAGGGCGTGGCCGTGGCGCTGTATTCCCTGCGTATCGGCCGGCAGGCGATGCGTGCCTCGCGCATCGCCCCCGAGCACAAGCCGCTGGTCGACCGCAACCTGGCGAAGCTGATTCTCGGCGCCATCCGTGAGCGGTCTACATCGGCCCGATAGCAAGAATCCCGGGGAGGGCAGGGGATGGAACAGCGTTTGAGCGTGATCACCCTGGGCGTGGCGGACCTGACCCGCTCGCGAGTCTTCTACGAACAAGGCCTCGGCTGGACGGCCGGTGGGGTTGAGGAGCAGATCGTCTTCTTCCAGCTCAACGGTATCGTTCTGGCGCTCTATCCGCGCGATGACCTGGCAGCGGACGCCGGGGTGGCGGCCGAGGGCAACGGCTTTGCCGGTATGGCACTCGCGCACAATGTGCGCTCGCCCCAGGAGGTCGATGAGGTCCTTGCCCAAGCCGAAGGAGCGGGCGGGCGGCTGGTAAAGCCGGGCGAGGCGGTGTTCTGGGGCGGCTACTCCGGCTATTTCGCCGACCCGGACGGTCATCTCTGGGAGGTGGCCCATAACCCGCTCTGGGGGTTGGATGCGGCGGGTAACGTGTCACTGGCGAAGGGGCAGGCCGAGTGATGGAGGCGGAGAAAGGGCGGTGGCTGCTGATCGGCGGGACCGTGCTGGTACTCGTCGCCCTGCTGCTCTCGCGCATCGACCCCCATGACCGCGCCACCTGGCTGCTCGAAGTCGCCCCGGCGGCGATCGCGCTGCCGATCCTGTGGTTCACCCGTAAGCCATTCCCACTCACCCCGCTGCTCTACGGGCTGGTTTTCCTGCATGCCCTGGTGCTGATCTACGGTGGGGCCTACAGCTACGCCCGCGTGCCGCTGGGCTTCGAGATCCAGACCTGGTTCGATCTTTCCCGCAATCCCTACGACAAGATCGGGCATTTCTTCCAGGGACTGGTGCCGGCGTTGCTGGCCCGTGAGGTCCTGATTCGTGGGCGTTTTGCCCGCGGGCCGTGGGTGATCGGCTTTCTCTCGATCTGCGTGGCGATGACCGTATCCGCCGTCTACGAGCTGATCGAGTGGGGCGTGGCGGTGGTCGCCGGGGGTGGGGCGGTCGAGTTCCTCGGCACGCAGGGCGATCCCTGGGATGCCCAGTCCGACATGGCCTTCGCGCTGATCGGGGCAGGGGTGGCGATCACCGCCTTCGCCCGCTGGCATGACCGGCAGATCGCGCGCCTGTCGGCGTCCGGCGGATAAGGCGTCTCGGCCAAGTTTCTGCGCTGCCCCGCCGGTCGAGGCGATTCGTTACTTGAGCTGCCGGGCGATGTCCATGGCCGCGTAGGTGAGCACGCCATCGGCGCCGGCACGCTTGAAGCTGACCATCGTCTCCATGATGCACTTGTCCCAGTCGAGCCAGCCGCGTTCGGCGGCGGCCTTGAGCATCGCGTACTCGCCGGAGACGTGGTAGGCAAAGGTGGGCACCTCAAGGCGCTGCTTGACCCGGTAGACGACGTCGAGATACGGCATGCCCGGCTTGACCATCACCATATCGGCGCCCTCGGCGAGATCGGCGGACACCTCGTGGATGGCCTCTTGTCCGTTGGCCGGGTCCATCTGGTAGGTGGTCTTGTCGGCCTTGCCGAGGTTGGTCGCCGAGCCGACCGCGTCGCGGAACGGGCCGTAGAAGTGTGATGCGTACTTGGCACTGTAGGCCATGATGCGGGTGTGGATGTGGCCCTGGGCCTCGAGGTTCTCGCGGATCGCGCCGATGCGCCCGTCCATCATGTCCGAGGGGGCGACGATGTCGGCACCGGCGGCGGCGTGGGACTCGGCCTGGCGGATCAGCACCTCGACGGTCTCGTCGTTGAGCACGTAGCCGTTGGCATCGATGATGCCGTCCTGCCCGTGGGTGGTGTAGGGGTCGAGGGCGACGTCGGTCATGATCCCCAGTTCCGGGAAGCGCTGCTTGAGTGCCCGCACGGTGCGCTGGACCAGGCCGTCCGGGTCGTAGGCCGCCTCGGCGTGCAAGGACTTGGCCTCCGGCGGGGTGACCGGGAAGAGGGCGAGCACCGGGATGTCCAGTTCCAGGGCCTGTTCGGCCAGCCGCGAGAGGTGCTCGATGCCAAGACGTTCGACACCTGGCATGGAATCGACCGGCTCGCGCCCGTTCGGGTCCTCGAGCACGAACACCGGCAGGATCAGGTCGTTGCTGGAAACGGTGTTCTCCTGCATCAGGCGACGGCTGAAGGCATCGCGGCGCATGCGGCGCGGTCGATGGGCAGGATAGGCGCGCGAGAACGTCATGTCGGGCTCCGGGTGGCGTTTGTCGATGAAAGGCCGTTAGGGAAGGTCTGCACGAATAGCCAATGCCTCTGGCTTACCGGCTTGTTCGCCATCAAGGCGCCGATTCGAAGTCGGGCTCATTGCCCGGCAAGAATCGGCAACACCGAGGGCGGGCAAGCCGGCAAGCCCCTTCGGGCGGGCCGCCAGGCGCCCATCTGCGGTGTTGCAGCGCTTGCCAATGGCGACGGCCATTGGGCGGCGCACTGCGCCTTGCATCTGGACGCCTGGCGACCCGCAGAGGCGTTGGCTATTCGTGCAGACCTTCCTTAGGATAGCAACCCGACACGTTCTGTCCCATCGGCCCGTCCATGCGGCCGGGGCTGGATCGATCGGGATCACCAAGCTGCGGGAGGTGGCATGTACGATTTCACGTTTCTGACGCCGGATCGCGGCGCGGGGTTCGTCAAGCGGCTCGAGGCCGAGGGGCTGGCGGTGAGCGTGGCGCGCGACCCGATGGCCGAGGAGGCCACCACCATCTCGATTCCCGACGACATTCCGGATGCGCTGACCGACCGGATCGAGGAATGGTACGAGGAGGAAACGCAGGCGGCCGAGGCCGAGCTGTTTCGCGACGGCCGGGCGGAGGCGACTATCTCTGCGGGGGTGTGGGTGACGCTGGAGAACGGCCAGTCGAGCTTTGCCCCGATCGCCCCATCGATCATGAGCCGGATGCTATCGGCCCTTAGCCCGGATGAAGTGGGCGAGTTTGTCGACCGGGTGGTGCGAGCGGCCGAGCATCCCAACGACACCCCGGTCTGCGCGCGTCGCGAGGACTGAAAGCGCACAAACGAATCGCAAGGCGCTGTTTTCCTGTCAACGTGGCGCGAATGATGGCCTACGCTTGAACGTAGGGAGGCGCTGCGTGTGCGAGGAGATATCCCATCGAATCGCGCAGCGTCTGTCTGGGGACATCCGGACCTTCCTCTGCTCGCTGGTGCCATGTCGGCATCTCGAACGCGTGGTCCGGCACGACGAGAGGTGACCGTCATGAAACGCACGATCCTCCCCGCTTGGCATCTCGCGATGCCGGCTCTCCTGATGTGGTTGGTCCTGGCTTTTGCGGCACTGGGTTCGTCGGCCGTCTGGGCGCAGGCGAAGGTTGTCACGCCCGACTACGAGCCGCCCCGGGTGGTTTACGACTTCTACCTGGACGATCCGGCCAAGATCGACGCCGCCATGTACTGGGTGCGTTCCCTGATCAATCCGCTGCAGGCCAGTCCGTACAACATGGACCCGATCATGGACATGGATATCGTGGTCGTTATCCACGGTACCGAGATCGTCACGGTGGCGAAGAAGAACGAGGCGAAGTACGAGAATGCGGTCGCCCGGATGCGCTATTACGCCAATCTGGGAGTGGACTTCCACGTCTGCGGTCTGGCGGCCGAGGATTACGGCTACGACCGCGAGGATTTCCAGGACTTCATTACCCTGGTGCCCTCGGCGTTCACCGACTTGGTCCATTACCAGCAGCAGGGCTACGCGGTGATCAAGCCCGAGGTGTTCCTGAGGACCCAATCGATCGAGTCGATGCGTTGACGGTCTGAGTCGGGTGTTATGCCGTATCCTTGGGGCACATCAATCGTCCCGAGGACAGCCGTTTGGACCCGCACCAGATCCAGTCGCTCGACCAGCTCGAGTCCCTGTTCGATACGCCCGGCGAGGCGGCGATCAAGAAGGAGGTCGACCGCCTCGTGCCGGTCTACCGCCGCTTGATCGAGGCCTCGCCGTTCTACGTGATGGCGAGCGAGGGGCCGGACGGTCTTGACTGCTCCCCGCGCGGCGATCCGGCGGGGTTCGTGCAAATACTCGATGATCGGCATCTGGCGCTGCCCGAGCGACGTGGCAACAACCGCATCGACAGCCTGCGCAACCTGATCGACGATCCACGCGTCGGATTGCTGTTCCTGGTGCCCGGCAAGAGCGAGACCTTACGGGTCAATGGCCGGGCCCGGATCACCACCGACCCGGCCTTGATGGAACGGGCTGCCATGAAGGGCAAGCCGCCGCAATGCGTGATCGTGGTCGAGATCGAGACCGTGTTCTTCCAGTGCGCGCGGGCGTTGCTGCGGGCTCGCCTGTGGGATCCGGACAGCCGGGAGCTGGCGCAAGGCACCCCGACGGCCGGCGAGATGCTCGCCGGCGTGCCCGAGTCGAGTATCGATGGCGACGCCTACGACGCCGGGCTCGACGAACGCCAGGCCCGCACGCTCTACTGAACAACTCGCCATGTGACGGGTCTGACCGGTCGCGCCAGGACATGACGCGTAGACGGGCCTTGTTCATCAACCTGTTAGAATCGCGCGCCACACACGAATTTCCGCAATCTCGGAGCCCCTTCATGACCCAGGCTTCCCCCTCCGGCGCCACCCGAAAGGCGCCCGAGCTGCTTTCCCCGGCCGGGACGATCAAGTCGATGCGCTACGCCTTCGCCTACGGCGCGGATGCCGTTTACGCCGGTTTGCCGCGCTACAGCCTGCGCACTCGCAACAACGACTTTCTCGAGGACAACCTGCGCATCGGCATCGAGGAGGCGCACGCCGCCGGTAAGCAGTTCTTCGTCACGGTCAACCTCTCGCCGCATAACAGCAAGTTGAAGACCTTCATCCGTGACATGGAACCCATCGTCGCGATGAAGCCCGATGCCTTCATCATGGCCGACCCCGGCCTGATCATGATGGTGCGCGAGGCCTTCCCCGAGATGCCCATCCACCTGTCGGTACAGGCCAACACGGTCAACTGGGCCACGGTGAAGTTCTGGGGATCGATCGGTGTGACCCGCGTGATCCTCTCGCGCGAATTGTCGCTCGACGAGATCCGCGAGATCCGGGAGAAATGCCCGGACATGGAGCTCGAGGTGTTCGTCCACGGCGCGCTGTGCATCGCCTATTCGGGGCGCTGCCTGCTCTCGGGCTACTTCAACCACCGCGACCCGAACCAGGGCACCTGCACCAACGCCTGCCGCTGGGAATACACCCCGCAGGGGGCCAGCGAGGACATCTCGGGCGTGGTGCGCCCGGAACCGGCCAAAGAGAAGGACGAGAAGCCCCAGGAGAAGCCCCAGGAGCAGCCCATCTCGCTGGATGCGCTCAATGCCGCCAACCCGATGACGGACGGGGCGATGGGTGACCAGGAGCGCCACCCGCTGGCCGATCAGGTCTATCTGCTCGAGGAGAAGAACCGCCCCGGCGAGCAGATGCCGATCGAGGAGGACGAGCACGGCACCTACATCCTCAATTCGCGCGACCTGCGGGCCGTCGAGCACATCCAGGCCCTGGTCGACATCGGCGTCGACTGTCTCAAGATCGAGGGGCGCACCAAGTCGCACTACTACGTCGCCCGTACCGCGCAGGTCTACCGTCAGGCGATCGACGACGCCATGGCCGGCCGACCGTTCAACGAGGAGTTGATCGCCGATCTCGACAACCTCGCCAATCGCGGCTACACCGATGGTTTCTACAAGCGCCACCACACGCAGGAATACCAGAACTACATCGAGGGCGTCTCCAAGAGCCGTCAGCAGCAGTTCGTCGGTGAGATCAGCGAAGTCGATGGCGACTGGGCGCAGGTTGAGATCAAGAACAAGATCAAGGTGGGCGACGAGATCACCTTCCTGCTGCCGGACGGTAACCGGGCCGAGCAGCTCGTCGAGATGCAGACGCTGGAGGGCAAGCCGCTCGACGAGGCGCCCGGCAGTGGTTGGCAAGTGCGCCTGCGCCTGCCCGACGGGGCACAAGGCTTCGGCGATCGGCTGCGCTACGGGCTGATTGCCCGCAACCTGGCCGGTTGACGGCGTGCGACTCGGCGGTTACCTGCGTCGCGAGGCGCTTATCTCCATCGGCGCGGTGACCACCGTGCTGATGCTGATCATGGCCACCAACCTGTTGGCCCGCGCGTTGTCGCTGGCCGCCGAGGGCACCCTGCCGGCCGCCCTGGTGCCGAACCTGCTGGGCTTCAACCTGGTCAAGATGCTGATGTACGTCATCCCGGTGGCGACGTTCATCGGCCTGATGTTCGCGCTCGGGCGGCTCAATCGCGACAGCGAGCAGACCATCATGCGCTCGAGCGGCTTCGGCCTGTGGCGGATCACGGGGGCGTTGCTGCCCGTCGGCATCCCGCTGGCGCTGCTGGCTGGCTGGATCGCGCTGTTCGGCTGGCCGATGGCCCAGGAGGCGCGTGATCGCATGGTCGAGGGCGCGCAGTCGGACTACATCGGTCAGCAGGTGCCGGTCGGGCGGTTCATCGAGGCCAACGAGGGCCGGCTGGTCGCCTACGTGGGCTCGTCCGAAAACGGCGGCTACCAGCGTATCTTCCTGTTCGACCGGGCCGAGGATGGATCGATCGCGGTCGAGAGCGCGCCGACGGGCGTGATGGTCGAGGAGGACGGCCAGCGCTATATCGCCCTCGAGGACGGTCGGCGCATCGGCGGGACCGTCGGCACGGCCGACTGGAACCGGCTCGACTACGAACGCCACCTGATGCGCCTGCCGGGGCAGTCCGAGATGGAGGGCGGCGAGGCGAGCGTGCGCTCATCAGGATCGTTGTGGGCTTCCGGCAACCCGAACGATCATGCCGAGCTGTTCGAACGCCTCTCGCAGGGCATCATCGCCCTGGTGCTGGTGCTGATCGCGATCCCGCTGGCGCAGGCGCCGCCGCGCAGCGGGCGTTACGGGCGCCTGTTCTGGGCGTTCCTGCTCTACGCCCTGTATTTCAATGTCGTGCCGCTGGCCTCCGATGGTATCGAGGCCAGCCATTATGGGTTGGTCGGGGCCGTTGCCCTGGCGCACGGCGGTTTCCTGTTGCTGTGGGGCGCGCTGTTCTGGTCGGCGCGTGGTGGCTGGGGACGATTGCGCAGCCTGTGGAAGGGACGCCGTGAATACGCTTGATCGTTACCTGATTCGTAGTGTCGTGATCGGCGGGCTGGGGGCCTCGGCGGCCTTCGGCGTGCTGATCCTCGTCTTCGGCATGATCGACGAGTTCAGCAAGATCGGCCCGGGCTACACCACCTTCCATGCGTTGCGGTTCGTGGTGATGAGCATGCCGGGCTATCTCTACGAGCTCTTTCCGGTGACGGTGCTGGTCGGTGGGCTGCTGAGCCTCGGGGCGCTGGCGGCCCATTCCGAGTTGACGGTCATGCGGGCGACCGGCATGTCGCTGTTGCGCCTGGCCCGCCCGGTCTTGATTGCGGGGATCATTCTGGCCGCCTTGGGTACGGTGATGGGCGAGACCATCGGTGCCTGGGGGCAGGCGGCGGCCAGCGAAATGCGGGCGGCGGCCACGGAAAAGCAGGTGAGTACGGATCTTGCCAGCGGTTTCTGGTTGCGTGAAGGCGATCGGATCGTGAACGTCGAGCGTGCGCTGGTGGACGGTCACTTGCTGGGCCTGCGGGTGTTCGAGCTGGGGGAGGATGGCCGACCGCAGCGGGTGCTTGAGGCCACGCGTGGCGAAAGCCTGGGCGATGACCGCTGGCGGCTGGAGAACGTGGTCGACACGCGACTGTCGGTCGACGATCCCGCCAAACCGGTGAGCGTCGAGCAACGGGATGAGGACGAGATGCGCCTGGTCGACCGCGAGGTGCTCGAGATCGCCGCGCTCAACCCGCGCTACATGAACATCATGCAACTGTCCGAGTATGTCGCCTATCTCGAGCGCAACCAGTTGGATGCCTCGGTGTATGCCACGGCGATGTGGTCACGCGTGGTGCAGCCGATCTCGGTGCTGGCGATGCTGCTGGTGACCCTGCCGTTCGTGTTCGTCGCCCAGCGGGGCGGCTCGGCGGGCCGCTGGCTGTTCATCGCCATTCTGCTGGGCGTGGCCTACATGACGCTGACCCAGATCGTCTCGGCGTTGGCGCCGGCCTACGATATTTCACCTATTTTGAGCACGACTTTGCCGCCGGCCCTGTTTTCGATTGCCGGGGTGCTGGCATTGTATCGGGCCACCCCTCGCGCCCGCCGGGCGACCGACTGACGGGCGGGCGATCCGCGAGAGGCCTACGAGGCACGACGACTTTACGAGGCACACAAGGGACTCGCATGTTCGAAGATCAGAGCAGCAACGAATTCGAGCGCCAGTCGATCGGCGCCTTCACGGAAAAGGCGTATCTCAACTACGCCATGTACGTCATTCTCGACCGGGCGCTGCCGCACGTGGCCGATGGCTTGAAGCCGGTGCAGCGGCGCATCGTCTACGCCATGAGCGAGCTGGGGCTCTCGGCGCTTGCCAAGCACAAGAAATCCGCGCGCACCGTGGGCGACGTGCTCGGCAAGTACCACCCGCATGGGGACTCGGCCTGCTACGAGGCCATGGTGCTGATGGCCCAGCCGTTCTCGTATCGTTACCCGCTGATCGACGGGCAGGGCAATTTCGGCTCACCGGACGATCCCAAGTCGTTCGCCGCGATGCGCTACACCGAGTCGCGCCTGACCCGCTACGCCCAGACCCTGCTGGCCGAGGCCGACCAGGGCACGGTCGACTGGGTCGACAACTTCGACGGCACGCTCACCGAACCGTCGCTGTTGCCCGCGCGCCTGCCCAACGTGCTCCTGAACGGCTCGACCGGTATTGCCGTGGGCCTGTCCACCGACATCCCGCCGCACAACCTCAGGGAAGTGGTCAACGCCTGCGTGGCGCTAATCAAGCATCCCGAGGCCGACGTCGCGGCGCTGTGCAAGCACGTGAAGGGACCGGACTTCCCCACCGAGGGCGAGATCATCACGCCGTCCGAGGACATCCGCAAGATGTACGAGACGGGTACCGGTAACGTGCGCCAGCGCGCCCGCTACGAGATGGAATCCGGGCAGATCGTGGTCACCGCGCTGCCATTCCAGGTCTCGGGTAGCAAGATCCTCGAGCAGATCGCCGGGCAGATGCATGCCAAGAAACTGCCGCTGGTCACCGACTTGCGTGACGAGTCGGATCACGAGTCGCCGACACGGCTGGTGATCGTGCCGCGCAGCCGGCAGGTCGACGTCGAGGCGCTGATGGCGCACCTGTTCGCGACCACCGATCTGGAGAAGAGCTACCGGATCAACATGAACGTGATCACCGCCGACGGTCGGCCGCGCGTGCTCAATCTCCGCGAGATGCTGACCGAGTGGCTCGCCTTCCGCCAGACGACGCTGCGTCGTCGGCTCGAATGGCGGCTGGCCAAGATCGAGCGGCGCCTGGAGATCCTCGTCGGCCTGTTGATCGCCTTCCTCAATATCGACGAGGTGATCGCGATCATCCGCGAGGCCGAGGATCCCAAGGCCGAGCTGATCGCTCGCTTCGAGCTGACCGAACTGCAGGCCAACTCGATTCTCGAGATCCGCCTGCGGCAACTGGCCAAGATCGAGGAGATCGCGGTCAAGAAGGAGCAGGCCGAGCTGGCCGAGGAAGCCGAGGGCATCCGCACGTTGCTGGCCGACGAGCAGGCGCTGCGCGGTCTGATGCGCGACGAGCTGGTCCATGATGCGAAGGAATACGGCGATGTGCGCCGCTCGCGGCTGGTCACGCGCGAATCGGCCCAGCCGCTCGACGAGACCCGCCTGATGACCGCCGAGCCGGTGACCGTGGTCCTGAGCCATAACGGCTGGATTCGGGCGGCCAAGGGCCATGACGTGGACCCCGAATCGTTGTCGTACAAGTCGGGCGATGGCTACCAGGCGCACATCGCTGGGCGCTCGACCCAGCCGACGGTGGTCTTTGACGACACCGGTCGCGCCTATACGTTGGCCACCCACACCTTGCCTTCGGCGCGAGGACAGGGTGAGCCAGTGACCGGGCGAGTCACGCCGCCGTCCGGGGCGCATTTCACCGCGGTGGCGATGGGCGAGCCCGAGCAGCAGGTGGTCCTCTGGTCGCCCGCTGGGTTCGGTTTCGTCACCTCGCTGGGTGATCTGGTGGGGCGCCAGCGAGCGGGCAAGAAGGTCTTCTCCCTGCCCAAGGGCGCCGTCCCCGGGCAGCCGGTGCTGCCGAGCAAGGCCTTTGCTTATCTCGCGGTGGCGACTAGTGACGGGCATGTGCTCGTCGTGGATGCCGACGAACTGCCGGTGCTGGCCAAGGGCAAGGGCAACAAGCTCGTGTCACTGAAGACGGGTGCCGAGATCGTCGCCGTGGCCGCCCTGGGCGAGGACGACGGTCTGCGCGTGACCGCCGGGGCGCGCAGTATGACCATCAAGCCGGCCGATCTGGCGCTGTATCGCGGCAAGCGCGCCGCCCGGGGGCGCAGCCTGCCGCGGGGGCTGACCCGCGTCGACGCCATGGCGGCCGCCACGGCGAACGGTTGACTGGTCGAGCAGGAACCGCTGGCCGGTTGCGTTGATCCCATCGAGCTGACGCCCGACCGCGGGTGCGGCGCGGGCATGAATCGGCATCGCCTCTGGTGTGCCTCTTGGCAGCCACACGATTGATGCCTGCAGAGATTGCCTAACCAGTAGCTCGGCGTTGCGAAAGGCGCTTGAAAAACCCACCACGGCACCCCAGATTGGGTTAGGCTTCAACGCGCGCCGTCATGGCGCTCGGTGCCGGCGCGTGAGCGCTGGATCCACCTGTAGACGACCAACCACTCATACCTGAGGTAGAGATGAAACGCATCGGCTTGTTCCTGCTGACTAACCTGGCCGTGATCGTCGTGCTGATGATCGTCTGGTTCGTGATTTCCAGCGTCTTTGGCCTCGGCCGGACGATGGATTACCAGGCGGGTACCATCAACCTGACGTCCACGCTGGTGCTGGCCGCGGTGTTCGGTTTCGGCGGTTCGCTGATCTCCCTGTTGATGTCCAAGTGGCTCGCCAAGAAGAGCGTCGGCGCGAAGGTGATCGAAAAGCCGAGCTCCGAGGGCGAGCGCTGGCTGGTCGAGACCGTCCAGCGCCAGGCCCGCGAGGCAGGGATCGGCATGCCCGAGGTGGCCATCTACGATTCGCCTGAGATCAACGCCTTTGCCACCGGCGCAAGCCGCAACAAGGCGCTGGTGGCCGTCTCCACGGGGCTGCTCTCCAGCATGACCCGCGACGAGGCCGAGGCCGTGCTGGGTCACGAGGTCGGTCACATCGCCAACGGCGACATGATCACCCTGGCCCTGATCCAGGGGGTGGTGAACACCTTCGTGATCTTCTTCGCCCGCATCGTCGGCTTCTTCGTTGATCGCATGATCCTCAAGAACGAAGAGGGGCCGGGCATCGGCTTTTTCGTCACCACCATCGTCGCCGAGATCATCTTCG
Source organism: Guyparkeria halopsychrophila (assembly GCF_044582135.1). NCBI lineage: Bacteria > Pseudomonadati > Pseudomonadota > Gammaproteobacteria > Chromatiales > Thioalkalibacteraceae > Guyparkeria > Guyparkeria halopsychrophila. The sequence continues at coordinate 189,160 of NZ_JBDODP010000002.1, forward strand.
GCATCCTGGCGAGCACCATCGTGATGTGGTTCTCGCGTCAGCGCGAGTTCCGTGCCGACGACGCCGGGGCTCGTCTGGCCGGCCGCGACAAGATGATCGCCGCGCTCGAGCGCCTGAAGCTTAACTACGATCGCCCGTCGGACATGCCGGCGCAGATGCAGGCCTTCGGCATCTTCGGCCGTGGCGGCAAGTTTGGTCGGCTGTTCATGTCGCATCCGCCGCTCGACGAGCGGATCGCGGCCCTGCGCGCGGCCAGCGGTCGCGCGCAGGTCGCCTGATCACCAACCCGTGATCGCGATTTGAAACCCCGCTGACGGCGGGTGACAATCGAAGGCCCGCCACGCGCGGGCCTTCTTGTCGTTTGGCAGCCGAGATAGGCGCCCCGTAACGACACCCCGATGGAGCAACGTGATGGAAGTCCTGTTTCTGTTCGTACCGCTGAGCATGTTGGTGGTTGCCGGTCTGGTCTGGGCTGCGTTCTGGGCGATCCGGAACAACCAGTACGAGGACCTGGAAGGCCCGGCACATCGCATTCTCATGGACGATGACGACCCGAAGATTCCGACCAACCAGTCGTCGGAGGAAGCGGAGCGCACCGAGCCTCGGAGGGATGGTCAGGCGGATCACGAGAATTCGGCCAAACCGTCCCGGTCAGGCAGGGAATAACCCTGACGTGACTAGTGACATCCGCCAAAAGCTGGTTTACGATACGGCCATCAACGAGAGGAACCTGACATGAAAGAATTCTTCAGCTTCGACAACTTCGCCTTCACGTTCATCATCGGCCTAATCGCGTTCTCCTGGCTGAGCTTCCTGAGCGTCATCTTCTTGGGCTGATCGTCTGCGCGACAACGCGCCGGATCAGCAACGAAAAAAGCCACCTTGCGGTGGCTTTTTTGTTTCCGACCAGGCCAGACTGAGGGTCAGGCCGGCTGGGGCAGGGCCGTGCGCAGCTTCTTGAGCGCGGCGGTCTCGATCTGCCGAATACGCTCGGCCGAGACGCCGTACTCGTCGGCCAGCGTCTGCAAGGTCGCCTTGGGCTCGTCCAGCCAGCGACGGGAGAGGATGTCCCGGCTGCGGTCGTCGAGCGTCGAGAGCGCGGCGGTCATCGCGTCGACCCGATCATTGTCATCGCGCTGCGAGGCGATGTCTTCGACCGAGAGCGCGTCCTGATCGACCATGACCTGCTCGTAGGACGGGCCGTCGCCATCTTCCGAGCCATCGTATGCCGGGGTGTCGAGGCCCATGTCGCGCCCGTAAAGCCGGGCCTCCATCGTCATTACCTCGCGCTCGGGCACGTCGAGCTCTTCAGCCATCGCCTCGGCTTCCGACTTGCTCAGCCAGCCGATTGAGTTCTTCATCTGGCGCATCTTGAAGAACAGCTTGCGCTGCGCCTTGGTGGTGGCCACCTTGACGATCCGCCAGTTCTTGAGGATGTACTCGTGGATCTCGGCGCGGATCCAGTGCACGGCGAAGGTCACCAGGCGGACCTTCTGCTCCGGGTCGAAGCGCTTGACCGCCTTCATCAGGCCGATGTTGCCTTCCTGGATCAGGTCGGCCAACGGCAGGCCGTAGCCCCGGTAACCGCGAGCGATGTGCACGACGAAACGCAGGTGACCGAGCACGAGCTTTTGGGCCGCCTCGATGTCACCGGTTTCCTTCAGTCGATGGCCCAGCGCCTGTTCTTCTTCGACGGAGATGACGGGCAGACGGCGCACCTCGTTGAGGTACTGCGATAACGAATCGCCGATCACCGGCATGGTCATGCCGGCGGACGGGGGGAGAGCCCGTGATTTGCTATCTGTCATCTGGTTGCCTGCTGTCTGCATTCGCTCGCCTCGCTGCAAGTATCCCAATCGTGTCGTAGCCTCTTATTTTAGCACTCGCGGAATGAGAGTGCTAAGCGCGGACCAAGTTCCCTTGGACGACGTCTAGGCTAAACAGGTTAATGCACCGATCGAAAAAAATCATGGCGTGCTCAGGCGACCGATATAGAAACGGCCGATCACCTGGGCCGACAGCCAGCCGAGTAGGGCGCCGGCGGTCATCAGGAGCAGGACCAGCGCGGGATCGATCTGGGGTGAGATGGCCGCGCCGTAGGAGGCGGCGAACTTCTCGATCGGGCCGGAGGTGACCGAAAGGGCGACGCCGACCAGCCCACTGGCCACCACCCCGCCGAGCAGGCCACTCAGCGTGCCGTCGTAGAGCAGGGGGCGCAGCATGTAGCGTTCTGTGCCACCGATCAGCGCGATCAGGGCGATCTCGCGGCGTCGCTCGTGCAGTTCCAGTCGTAGGGTGTTGCTGACGACGAACACCACGGTCAGGCCCAGCAGGACCAGGAGCCACCAGCCCAATTCATCGAAGAACGCGCGGATCTGCTCAAGGCGCTGGATCCAGTCGTCCCCGGAGGAAAACTCGGCCACGGCCGGCTGCGCGCGAAGCCCCTCGGCCAAGGCCAGGCGGGTGTCGGTGCGCGCGTCGCTCAAGGTCAGTTCGATCACCCAGGGCAACGGATTGGACTCGAGTGCGTCCATGCCATCGATGTGCAGTCGTTCGGTCAGTGCCGCCAGACCCTCCGCGGGCGGGATGACGCGCTGCTCGGCCACGGTGGCCTGTCGGTCGAGCCAGTCGCGTAGCGTCCCGCGTGCGTCCTCGTCGGTATCGGTGGCGAGGTAGATGTCCATGCGGGCGGCATCGCTCATCCAGATGGCGCCCAGTCGCTCGACCTGGTGGCCAAGGGTCATCACCAGGGCCGGCAGGCTGAGCACCACGCCCAGTACCAGGATGGTTGCCCAGGCGCCGACCGGGCGGCGGATCAGTCGCGCAAAGGCGCCGCGCAGGCACTGGCGATGATGGCGCCGCCAGGCCGCGAGTGGGCGGCGGCTTTTCTCGCTGTTGCCGCGAGCGTCGCTGGTTGTCGGCCCGCTCATGATTCGGCCTCCTCGAAGGCGCTGATGCGCCCTTCGTTGAGGGCGATACGCGGCACGGGGTATTGCTTGAGCAGCTCGATGTCGTGACTGGCGATCAGCACGGTCACGCCGACGGCGTGAAATTCGAAGAAGCGGTCGAAGATGTCGCGTGACAGCTCGGGGTCGAGGTTACCGGTGGGTTCGTCGGCCAAGAGAATGCGTGGCCGGTTGACCAGCGCCCGGGCGATGTTGACCCGCTGTTGCTCGCCGCCGGAGAGCTCCTCGATCCGGGCGCGTTGCCGGCCCAGCAGCCCGACCTTGTCGAGCGCGGCATCGACGCGCCGCCGGACGTCACCGGGCAAATAGCCGGAGACCTGCAGTGGCAGGGCGACGTTGTCGTACACGGGCCGGTCGGTCAGCAGGTGATGGTCCTGGAACACCACGCCGATCTGCCGGCGCAGCTTTGGGTACTGGTGCCGTCCCATCTTGTTGAGATCGTAGCCGCCGATCAGCACCTTGCCCGAGGTGGGGCGGTCGAGCGCCGGTATCAGGCGCAGCAGTGTCGACTTGCCGGCCCCGGAATGGCCGGTAAGAAACGCCATTCGACCGGCGGGCAGACGGAAGTTGATGTCCTGCAGGCCGAATTGTCCGTTGGCGTAGCGGCGGGATACATTGGCGAACTCAATCATTACAGCGGGCACCTCGAAAACCTATTGCGCCGTTCGATTGCGGCGTCGCGTGCTCGTTCGCTCCTACCGCTTTGCGGGGAGCAAAGCGGGGCGTGCGGGGCGCGTGCGAAGCAGGCAGGCCACGGATGGCCTGCATCCGCCTATCAATTTGATATGTCTCGTCGCTCACTGCGCGGCTCCTTGCACTCTGAACTGGCACTCGAACTTGCTCATGACGGTTTTGGAGGCGCCCGTGCCTCAGTCCGGTTGACGGTCGAGCAGGGCATCGACGAAGGCGCGCGGCTCGAATGGGCGCAGGTCCTCGGCCTTCTCGCCCACGCCGATGAAATGAATCGGCAGGCCGAGTTCGTCGGCGATCGCGAACACGATGCCGCCCTTAGCCGTGCCGTCGAGCTTGGTGACGATCAGGCCGGTGAGCTTCACGGCCTGGTTGAACTGCCGGGCCTGCACCAGTGCGTTCTGACCGATGCTCGCATCAATCACCAGCAGCACCTCGTCGGGGGCCTCGGGTTCGGCCTTGGAGATCACGCGGATCAGCTTGCCGAGTTCGTCCATGAGGCCCGATTGTGTGTGCAACCGCCCGGCGGTGTCGACGATCAACAGGTCGCTGCTGCGCGCCTTGGCCGAGCTCACGGCGTCGAAGGCGACCGAGGCGGGATCGCCGCGGCCCGGCTCGCCGATCACGCGCACATTATTGCGCTCGCCCCAACTGATCAGTTGCTCGACCGCGGCGGCGCGGAAGGTGTCCGCAGCGGCCAGTGTCACGTCACGACCCTCGGCCTTGAAGCGATGCGCGAGTTTGCCGATGCTGGTGGTCTTGCCGCCGCCGTTGATGCCGCAGACCACCATCACGTGTGGCCGCCCCGGTTGCCGGCGTGCCGGTGGCTCGGCTGGCTGAGCCGCCTCAAGGCGCTCGACCATCAGGCGGTGGAGGGTTTCGAACAGGTGCTCGGGATCGTTGACGTGCTTGCGGCTGACCTCGTCGGTCAACTCGGCGATCAGGGCTGCCGTCGTCGCCTGACCCACGTCGGCCATGATCAACCGCGTTTCCAGTTCCTCGATCAGATCATCGTCGATCTGTTTCTTGCCGAGGAACAGATCGCCCAGCCCCTCGGTCAGCCCCGACCGGGTCTTGGCCAGTCGACTGAACAGCGAGCCGGATTGCTCCGGCTTGGAGGTCGCCACGGCGGGCGCTTTGCTGGGGGGTGCCGGCTGGGCGACGGATTCCTGACGCAGGCTGTCACCATTCGGTTCTGGCTCGGCAGCCGGTTCTTCGTCGGCCACGGCGGGCTTGGCCGGTCGGGCCATTTCGGGCGGCGGCTCAGGTGCGGGCGGGGCCGACAGGTTGGTGTCGGCAGTCGGTTCGGCCGGGGCAGGGGTGGCGTCACCGGCCTTGGTGGCCGCGGTGCTCTCCTGGGAGGCTTCGTCTTGGACCTCGGCGGCTTCGTTCTTGCGCTTCTTGCGTTTGAGAAATCCGAACATGGAATCGATGGTACCTGGGTTCGCGGCCGATGATTGGCAGGGCGCAGCGGTGCCCCGCGTGGCGCCAACGGAGTTTATCATGCAGCCATTGCTCGGCGGCCCCGGTCACGGGCCACCGGCAGCGGCCAAAGGGCTTCGGCCCATCATCCATCAGTGATCGGCAAGGAGAGTCTTCATGCCCAGTACCCCCAAGGGGCGAGGTCCGGCGCGCGGCGAGCAGGTGCGCGTTATCGGCGGGGAATGGCGGTCCCGGCGCCTGCGCTTTCCATCGGCGCGTGACTTGCGCCCCACACCCGACCGCGTGCGCGAGACGCTGTTCAACTGGTTGGGGCAGAGCGTGCCGGGATGGCGCGTGCTCGACCTGTTTGCCGGCAGCGGCGTGCTGGGCATCGAGGCACTTTCACGAGGGGCGGCCTGGGTGGGATTCGTCGAGCGATCGGCGCGGGTGGCCGGGGCACTGGAAGAGAACCTGGCCCGCCTCGATGCCTCGCCGGAACGATTCTCGGTGTGGGCCATGAATGCCCGGCATTGGTTGGCTTCGGTGCCCGAAACGCTGGACGGGCCGATCGATCTGGTCTTTCTCGACCCGCCGTTCCGTCAGCCGGATTTGCTGCAGGGGGCACTGGATGCCCTGGCTGACGCGTCCTGGCTGGCCGAGGATGCGCGGGTGTTTGTCGAGGGGGCGGCGCTCGAGTCCCTGAGGCTTCCGGATGGGTTTGTCGTGAGCCGCGAAACGCGGGCGGGTGAGAGCCGCTCGCTATTGCTCGAGCGAGAGGCTTGATCTCTCAGGCGTCGCCCAGCGTTCGGCCACGATTGCCGGCGTTGCGCTCGGTGCCGCCGGCGGTGTAGAGCGAGCCGGCCGGCTCGTCGCGCTGGATCAGGAAGTCGATCCGTTCACCGAGGAAATGATCGATGCGCCGCAGCGCCATCAGGTTGGCCTCCGAGAGGTCACGGAAGCGGCGGGCGATGTCCTTCAGTTCTTCCCAGGTGGCGCGGGCCGACGCGTCCTCGCGTTCCAGTGCCGTTTGCGTGTCGGTCTCGCCTGCGGCCGCCAACCACTCCAGTCGAGCCTGCTCGGCCTCGGCCAGTGCCTGATTGTGGTCACGGATCTGGGCAAAGACCTGGTCGAACTCGTCGAGTGACGGGGTTTCCTGACGTCGCAGCAGGGCGTCGAGTGCCTGGTGGTCGTCAAGCAGGGCCCGGGCCGGCTTGAGCATGTCGGCCAGCCAGTCGGTGGACGAGGTGTTTCTATCGGCGGGCGCGCGGGTATCGAATTGGGTCATTTTGAGAGCCTGCTTGGCGTTCCTGCCTGATGTTCATGGATGCCGTGGAGTCAGCGTGAGCATACGAATTGTCCGCGCCCAATAGAAGCACCCCGGTTCGGGTCATCCCGCCGGGGTGTCTTGTGCCGGGTTCAGCCGACGCCCTGATCGCCTAGGCGATTACAGCGTCTCGAATTGGCGCAGCTTCTCGGCGATGCGACCGGAATCGACCTGGTACTCGCCTTGACTGATCAGGTCCTTGATGCGATCGACCTTGCCCTGATCGAAGGGGGCGGATTCGGCCAACGCCTGGCCCATTTCCTGGAGCTGGGAAGCCCCACTGGAGAGAGTCACGGCGTCATCCTCCTTGATGCCCGTCGTCGCGTTGCCGGTTGCTTGCTGGCTCGCGCCCTTGGACTCGGCCCGGTTGCGGGATGAGTCCAGCGACGCATTCGGGCCCAGATTGCGCGGGCCAAAGCCGTTGATTTCGTTTGCCATGGTGCTTGATCCTTCCTGTCTCGGACAATGTGTCCGCGCCTTGGCACGGGCCCGGCTGGCAGGCGTCTAGGTTAACTCAAAATGTCTTGTCGCCCTTGAACATCGGCCGGTTGGCGAAAAACTTTAGCGCCGACTTAAATACTTTTGAAAGCGGGCCATCATCGTCGATTTTGTGTCGTCGGTTTAGTGGCCGATCGCCTCGACGGTGCGACTGTCGATGACGACCGTTTCGATCACCATGCCCGAGCCGGTGTTTTTCACCTTGACTCGCTGGCCCACGCCCGCGCGCGCCTGCGCCTCGCCGGTCGAGCCCACCACGAACCCGCCATGGCCGACCTGGATGGAGACGAAATCGCCCCGCTCGACCACGGCGTTGATGCCCAGGTTATGCGCGGTCACCAATTGACCCGACTGTAGCGGTTGGGTCGCCCTCATGCCGACAAGTTCCGCGGGATCGGTGTAGTACTGGCGTCGGGCGCGGTTGGCATCCACGGTTGCCACATCGAGATCCTCGAGGCTGAGCACGTTACCGGCAGCCAGTGGTCGGGCGGCGACCACCGCCTGCTGGCGCCGGGTGAGTTCGACCGGAACGTAGATGCGCCAGGGCGAGTTGCCGTGGCAACTGACCTTTACCGTCTGGTGCCCGCGATTGAGATTGAGCGGGCGCCCCTCGTTGATTTCCAGTGCCTGGTCGCACACACCCAGGCGCAGCCTCGGGTCGAGACGCCCGGCTCGCAGGGTGACCTGACCGTTGCCGCCCTC